>CAYINK010000192.1:0-1500 GCA_964364765.1 uncultured Gammaproteobacteria bacterium | reverse complement strand
AAGAACTTCGCAGTCAAGTAAAGAACTTTGCGATGAAATACAGAATTCCCTAAGAAGTTTAGTATAGCGCCTGTATGGAGTAGCTCAGATCGTCTTTGAGGACGAATGCTCTCTTTGGATAGAGAGGGAGTGAGTTTCTCACTTTGTTTTTTGGAATGAGAACCTTGCCTACAAATGAAGGAATCTCTTCATATGTTTTCCCGTAAAGAAAGACCTGCCTGTCATTTATGTAATACTCCGCAGGGTGAAAATTATATTCATGGGTGACATAGACAACATCATCTTTCCTCATCAGACTTTTTATCTGTAATAGGGGAGTTTTCACGTCGCCTTTGTTTCTCATGATGGTTTGATACATTCCATAATGGAGAGAAAATATCATCAAAATAACAAGCAACGGGTATTTTATTTTTATCGGGAAATGATGAATCAAGTAAACCAAAGAAGCGAGTAACCCTACCGTTATAAATATCATATACCGGGGCAGAAAAACCGGCTTGAAAACAGAGATAAGAAGAATCGCGCCGGTTGGTATTCCCGCCCAACAGAAAAGAAGAAGACTTATATTGTTGTCATGATTGAAATGTCGTTTCCTATATAACGAAACTAAAAAGGAGAATGCGATGATACCGGATATTGTCAAAGATATGACCGGTATTGATGAATAGGTAAATCCAAGCATGTCTTCGTATCCGGTGAATAGTAATCCTAATGTATTTAAGACCGTGTCAAGGCGCAGAGGAGGTATCCAGAAAGACTGACCAAAAGAGGGTTTGGAAAGAATAACAAAAATTACCCAGGGCAAAAAGTAGAGTCCAATTTTTGCAAACACTTTAATATGTTGGGAAATATTCTTTCGATCAGTCAGCATGATGTAAATAATTTGACCGAGAAGGGGAAATATTGCAAAATAATGGGTATAAAGCGAAAGGATGACAGTGAGGGCATATTTCCGATACGATTTTTTGGCAAGAAAATAAAATGATAACGTAACCAGAAAAGCAAAGAGACTATACATGCGTGCCTCAAACGCATAGTAGTGAAGTAAGGGGTTCAGAACAAAAAGAAGAAGATATACAAGTATTTCATTTATTGAAAACTCAAAAATTTCCATGAGAAACATCCCTACCACGTATAAAGTACCCAAGAAAAAGAAAAAGGAAAGGGTGCGCATAGCAATCTCCGATGACCCGAACAGCCCCATCCAACCATGTAGTAGTAAATAATAAAGAGGAGGATTAAAATCCTTCGCGGTTAGAGATAAAATCTGCAATATGTTTTGTTTTGCCAGGAGGTAAGAAAAAGCCTCATCACGCCATATGCTTTGCACGAAGAATTTGAGGGGGGTAAGGGAAAAAAGAATTTGAAAAAAAATATTCATGTTTTTAATGTCATTCCCGCGTAGGCGGGAATCTAGTCTACAATTTCAAATATGTAATTTCAGTCTGGATCCCCTTCACGGTGAACCGCGGTTCAGGGTGAACCCGGTCTTCACGGGGA
>CAYINK010000191.1:0-1510 GCA_964364765.1 uncultured Gammaproteobacteria bacterium | reverse complement strand
GCCTGAAATTATGAGAGCTATCGGGACTCCTAGAATTGCGCTTTTACCAGTAAAAAACAACACACGGTTTATTATTAACAAAGATATTTTTACTCAGAGAATTCGTATAGAACTTAATAAGAACGTTAGCGGAAAAGTACGATTTCTTGCCCGCGACCGCATGGATGATATTCTGAAGGAACGACAAGCAAAAAGGAATGATTTAGTAACTGCTGGCAAGGAAGGGGATCTTGCAGGAGTTGAT
The DNA here is from genome assembly GCA_964364765.1 of uncultured Gammaproteobacteria bacterium. Lineage (GTDB taxonomy): Bacteria > Patescibacteriota > Microgenomatia > UBA1406 > GWC2-37-13 > YC2-FULL-38-9. The sequence goes on along the minus strand of CAYINK010000191.1, from coordinate 1,266 downwards.
TTCTATCTAACCGGAGAATTAACCGGCATATCAAAAGCAGTCAATAGCAGCCGATCGGACTATACTTTGATGTCTTTTCAATTGATCGATGCGGAGACTAGTGATATTGTCTGGGAAGATTCTTATGAAATTAAGCGAGTGGGTGAGGCAGGGGTTGCCTATCAATAAAGTTAAACATAAGGAGTGCGATATGCCTAAATTTTGGTTTGTTTTTAATTTTGTTGTTGTGATTTTTCTTTTAAACGGTTGTGCCTCTGGGCCATACCATCCCATCCCTTATGATCTTAAGCAGGATAAAGAGCGAAATCTTAAAGTCGTTGTTCTCGATAAGGATTTGGATAATCAATTTTCTTCAAAGCGCATTGTCATTTTGAATCAAAGAACAGAATGGACGGAAGATAAGCGGCTAAAAGTCTATTGTGAGATTCGAAATATGAAGAATGAAATGCTTAGGTTGCAGATTCAGACCGTTTTCCGCGATGAACAGGGTTTTCAAGTAGGGGATGACACAAATTGGGAGCTTGCTTTGATCTCTGGATATGTGACTTATGCATACAAGACAGCCGCGTTTAATCCTAAAGCCAGGGATTATACAATCCGTATTCGTAAGGCGCAGTAAAAATTTAAGGAGTGAGCTATGAAAAAGAATATACAATTAAGTTTATTTGTTTTCTTTGTAGCCTTTGGGTTAATCATCCAGGGCGTTGTTCTGGGAGCGGAGAATTCGAATCAAGAATTTACTTATCAACAGAAAAAACTTAGTCAAGTTAAAGAGAAAAATCTTAGATATAAGGTCGCAATCGGAAGTTTTGGTGAGCGGGTTGATATTGCGGGTAGCTTGTTTAATAAGACGGAAGAGAAGGAAACGAACCAGGGGAAAACATACGCCATAAATATTGCTTCTCCGAATTTAGAAAAACCGGCTGAAAATAAAACTAATGCTGTAGTAGGATTATTGTCTGATCTTCTCAAGCAGACCAATATGTTTGACGTAGTAGAGCGCCTGGAAGTAAACCAACTAGTTCGAGAGATTAAATTTGAGAAATCAGATTGGGTAAAAAAACAATCCGGGAATGAGTTAGGGAATATTTATGGGGTACAATATGTTTTACTTGGAGATATTCTTCCAAATAAAGATGGTGATCGATTTGGAGTTAGCCAATATACGGCCACATTGCGCTTAGTTGATGTTAATACGGGAGTTGTTGTTGGCATCGGTACAGGGCAAAAGAATTATTTACAAGACGCCTTAACAGATGCAGTTAG
>CAYINK010000190.1:0-1510 GCA_964364765.1 uncultured Gammaproteobacteria bacterium | reverse complement strand
ATATGCTTGTCTTTGAAAGAGAATAATGACAATTACAAACAAAAAAATTAGCGTAGAGAGGTATTTCCTTTTCATCAACTATAATAATACTATATGTTTGATACCCATTGCCACTTGAATTTTTCACGTTTTTCCGGTCGTGAACAGGAAATAATAAATCAAGCAAAAAAAGTGGGCGTGACCGAGATAGTAGTTCCAGGAACAGATATAAAAACTTCTATTAAGGCTCTGGAGCTTGCTAAATTATATGACGGTGTATATGCGGCGGTGGGGATACATCCGCATCATGCGGCTGAAGTTGAAGGTTCAAAGTTTAAAGTTCAAAGTTTGGTTCAAGAACTGGAGAAACTTATTCAGGAAGAAAAAGTGGTAGCCGTTGGAGAGGTGGGATTGGACAAGCATTATTATCAAAATACAAAGTATGCAGATTACATCATAAGCTCAGAGTTTTTAGACTTACAAAAAGAATTATTAATTGCTCAAATACAACTTACCATAAAATATAAAAAAAGTCTCATCCTACATAACAGAGAAGCCAAAAAAGAATTTCTTGAGGTTATGACAGAAAATTGGGATGAAGGCTTGGCTTATAAAACGGTATTTCATTGTTGTGAAGCTGATAAGGATCTATTATCTTTTGCAAAAGAACATCACATATTCATTGGGGTTGACGGTGATGTTACTTATGATGTGAAAAAACAGGAATTCGTCAAGACAATTCCTCTCGATCTTTTAGTGTTAGAAACAGACTCACCCTATCTTCTTCCTGAGCCTTTAAGATCAAAGAAAATGTTCCTGCCTGCCGGCAGGCAGGTCCCCAATGAGCCAAAAAATATTCCCTTCATCGCGCTATGCATATCTGAAATAAAAGGTGTATCAATTAATCAATTAATTGATACAACAACCGAGAATGCAAAACGGTTATTTCATTTGTATTAAAACGAAGCCTCCTTGAAAAAATTATCGAATATCGAAGTAAAGAATCTTATAACGACTGCTGATTTACCTCCCAAATCTAAGTTTGGCAATGTTATTTTTGGTAACAAGTTAAACTTTGGCCAATTAATAAGAAAATTGCTGGTTTGTGTCACTTTTTCAGTCGGTGAAGGTAGTATTTCCTGCTGGCTTGGTTCTGTGACACTGGGAACAGGCGTTTCATAATACACGGGCGATGTGGGAGCTTCAGGGGCAACGGTTGGAATAAGGGTTGGCAATGGGGTTGGTTCAGGCGTCATCGTTGGGATAGGAGTAGGAATAGAGGTGGGGATAAGGGTGGGTTTTGTCGTGGGGACTACGGTGGGAACATTATCCCCACAATTGGCATTTCGATCTGCCAGTTCGCATGAACAAACACATTTACAAATATGGGGAGCGATGTCCCCCTCATAAAAGTTATGCGGCCCGGCCGCACCGATTCCCCCGTGCGCCCAATAATTTATTATTTGCTGGTTATTGCATTGACCCATACCGCTACCAACAAAAAAATCGCTAATTCCCGGCATATTTTTTA
>CAYINK010000189.1:0-1517 GCA_964364765.1 uncultured Gammaproteobacteria bacterium | reverse complement strand
GTCTTCAAAAAATGCCAGATCATATAGTTATTCGCATCGCTCATGGTGAAGTATGAATGCTCCCAATCTGCAAAATAGCCAAGTCTTTTTGATTGTTCAGTCTGAATTTCTGAAAACTTGAGAACCCGGTCTTTACAGAGTTGTACGAACTTGGCAATGGATGCTTTTTTGTCTCCGGGAACTAAATTCTCAATATCTTTTTTGGTATGCAGACCCAACTCTTTTTCAACTTCAACCTCAACCCATAATCCCTGACAATCAAATCCGTTTTGAAAGCGCTGACGGTACCCGAGAAGATTAAAAAAACGGGGCCACAAATCTTTATATGTTCTTCCCCATGCGTGATGGGCCCCCATCGGATTATTGGCAGTTATGGGACCATCGAGAAAGGAAAATGTTTTTTTTGCGTCTTTATTTTTATGAAGATATTTATTCACGACCCCGTCTTTATACCAATGATCGAGTAGCTGCTTTTCAAGCTCGGGAAAATCGGGATTGGATGGAACGGGAGTAAACATAGGATATATTACTATTTTTTTCTTAAAAAAGCAGGTACATCAAACGATTCACTTTCCTCAAGAAGCTCTTCATCATCAGCCACATCAATCTTTGGAGATGAGTCATCTACGAGTACTTTTTCATTCAGTGAAGTCACCTCCGGAGAAGGCTTGGTAAATGAGGTAATTGGATCATCCTTTTTAAATCTAAATAATTTCACCCGCTGATCATCAAACTTTGTGGCAATGAGAGTGACCTTTACCGAATCCATCATCTTTTCATCGATGACGGCACCAAATATGATGACTGCATCCGGATCAACCGTCTTGGTTATGATTGATGCGGCCTCGTCTATTTCATTCATGGTAAGATCGGGACCTCCAACGATATTGAGAAGAACTCCCCGGGCTCCTTCAATGGATGCGTCCAGTAGAGGTGAGGAAATTGCCTGCTTTATAGCGGCGAGAGCTCGTTTGTCACCACTCCCTATGCCAATACCCATAAGTGCTGTCCCTGCGTTACTCATAATGGTGCGGACATCCGCAAAGTCTACGTTGATAAGGCCGGGAACAGTTATAAGTTCGGCAATGCCTTTTACTCCCTGATGTAAAACTGAATCAATTCTCTTGAATGCCTCAAGTATGGGAGTTTTTTTGTCTACGACCTGAAGTATACGTTGGTTTGGGACTACAATAAGTGTATCTACATTGTCTTTGAGACGCATAGTTCCCTCATCAGCCGTGAACTTACGCTTTGAGCCTTCAAAATCAAAGGGTTTTGTGACCACCGCAACCGTCAAAATTCCCATTCCCTTGGCAATCTCGGCGATGACAGGAGCCGCGCCGGTACCCGTACCACCACCTTCACCACAGGTGATAAATATCATTTCTGCATCCGTTAATTCCTCTTTAATTTTTTCAATGGACTCCTCTGCCGCCTGCTTCCCCACTTCTGGATCTACCCCCGACCCCAGTCCTTTAGTAAAATTATCTCCAATTTGAATCTTGATTGCGGCGTTT
>CAYINK010000188.1:0-1526 GCA_964364765.1 uncultured Gammaproteobacteria bacterium | reverse complement strand
GTTTTTTCAAAAAAAAATAAATTTAAAACATAAACTATATGTGGTTTTGGTTTGCGTTATCATCGGCTTTACTTTCTGCGTTCTCGGTAATATTGAATAAACGAGCATTAAAAAATATTAATGCATCTCTTGTCTCCTGGGCTCTCTTTGCATTCTCCATCCCCTTTCTTATCTACCCATCATTTAAAGACGGTATCCCAAAATTAAACATTTCATTCTGGATCGGAATCACCGCTTCAGTTGTCAGTTTTGCATATGCAAAAACAATTGCCTTAAAGTCACTCAAAGGAAGCTTAACATCAGAGATTGTTCCCCTGGCTTTTTTTGCAGTGTTTTTTCAGTATATTTTTGGGTTGATATTTTTTGGTGAAACACTGAGATTATTTTCAATCATTGGATTGATTTTCATAGTGGTCGGAGGATATGTTTTAAAGGTTGAAGAAGCACATGAGGACATATTCAGACCTTTCAAACTGTTATTCACCGATAAAAATTCCCGTATGTATTTGGTTGCGATGATTATAATGACGGTCACTTCAGTATTTGACAAGATTGGATTAAAAAATATGCATCCGGTTAATCAATCGTTTGTACTTCTCATGGAGAATATCATGACGACGATACTTATAGGTGTTTATATGACAAAGAATGATAAAAAGTGGCTCGCGGATGTCAAAACAAACTTCTGGATACTTTTAACAAGCGGAGTAACTTACGTACTATTATCCTTATTCTATCTATACGGGATCACCACCGGCGCTTTGGCCCTGGTCTCCGGAGTTAAAAAGCTGGAGGTATTTTTTGTATTATTATTGGGTTGGATCTTATTTAAAGATAAGCCCAGGAAAGAAGTGTGGATTGGATGCTTTATTATGCTCTTGGGGGTAGTACTTGTTAAGTTGGGATAGTGTTTAAACACTTGTTTTTTATCATCAAAAATGCTATTCTCATCTTATATGAAAACACAAAAACCAAGCCTCATCCATCAGATAGAACAGATTCAGCCCGGCTTTCCTTTGCCTACTTTTGCAGTGGCGATGTTGGTCGTGCTTCTCGTTGGGATAGGGGTTGGATATGGAGCTACTAAATTCAAGGGAACAAAAGGCTCCTCATTTTTACAAGGACCGAACGGTTCAAAAACTGCAGGACCAACGGTTAATAAAAAAATTTTCAAAGATAAAGCCGAAGGTATATTAAAAGAAGGAGGCATCGATGGAGAGGGTAATTTCCATCTGGAACGTCCGGGAGGTCTTTCACAGAATGTATATCTCACTTCCTCCACTGTAGACCTTTCCCAATATATAGGAAAAAAGGTCCGGGTACATGGAGAGACATTTAGTGGGCAAAAGGCGGGATGGCTCATGGACGTGGGGTCGGTTGAAGTTTTATAACATCATGATTTTATTTGAAAACGTCTTTAAAAAATTTCCCCTTGGAAATACCGCTCTCCAAGATATTTCTTTTGAAATTCAAAACAACGAATTTGTTTTCCTCGTGGGTACTTCAGGTGCAGGAAAAACTTCAAT
>CAYINK010000187.1:0-1553 GCA_964364765.1 uncultured Gammaproteobacteria bacterium | reverse complement strand
TTACCGCAAAGAAACCAAATGAATATTCAAAAATAGAGATGATGAAAATAATAGACGGTTCCTGCAGAATTAAATCTAAGATTGTCAGGCAAGATGAAAAAGAGGCAGGTTTACGCAAAATACTTAATTTTGGTCATACCATTGGACATGCATTAGAGGCGATTAGTATAAATCTTACTAACCCTTTGAGTCACGGAGAAGCCATAAGTATTGGAATGGTAGCTGAGTCATGGTTGGCAATGAAATTACATATTCTCAGTGAGCATGAGTTTTCGCTCATTGAACAGAGCATAAAAGCCATTGGTCTTCCCATACGCGCTCAAAATATTTCTCCAAATAAAATGATGAAATGTATTGCTCATGATAATAAAAATAGTGGGCATATCTTGGAGTGGAGTATTCCAGAAGCTATTCACTATATTACTAATACACCATAGGATAAATATGATAATTCTTTCTAAACCATTGCACAAGATTCATACAAAAGTTGTTATGACGGGATCAAAAAGTTATACGAACCGGGCTCTTATTATGGCGAGCTTAGCAAAAGGTACCAGCATACTTCACAACGCATCGGAAAGTGAAGATAGTCGAATACTTGTTGAAGCGTTAACAAAATTAGGTGTGAAAATAAGTCGATCTGGCAACACAATTAAAATAATGGGAACCGAAAAATTACATCCATACTCAGGAAAGATATCCGTTGGAGATGCAGGTACTGCAATGAGGTTTTTGACGTCAATCTGCGCGTTAGTGGCAGGAGACATCATCCTTGATGGATCGGAACGAATGAGAGAACGTCCCATTAAGGTATTGGTTGATGCATTGCGTAATTTAGGAGCGCATATTAATTACCAGATGGAAGAAGGATATCCACCCATCCGTATAAAAGGTGGAGGGATGAAAGGTGGATTGGTGTCTCTTGATGGCTCGATAAGCAGTCAATATTTTACATCACTTCTGATGATCGCGCCAACTTTTAAAAAGGGACTTATCATTGAGGTTGTGGGCGATCAGATATCGAAGTCATACATTGATATGACCATTGATGGAATGAAGCACTTTGGAATCGATGTAATGAATGAAAACTTTAAAAAGTACCTTATTAATAAAGATAATACATATAAAGCTACCACATATTTAATCGAGGGAGACGCATCGGGCGCGTCGTATCTATGGGGTATTGCGGCACTAACCGGTGGTACCGTAATTGTCAAAAATATAGATCCAAAATCAGCGCAGGGTGATATTCATTTTGTGGATATATTAGAAAAAATGGGATGTAGAGTTATAAGAAACGAGAAAGAATCATGGATTTCGGTGACAGGATCAAATAAACTATCCCCAATCACTGTTGATATGAGCTCAATGCCGGATACTGCACAGACTCTTGCGGTTATTGCGGCATTTGTCCCCGGGTCGACAATAATAACAGGACTGTCAACACTCAAAATAAAAGAAACCAATAGGTTGCAAGCCTTACATGATGAACTTTTGAAAATGGGAATGAGGACAGAAATTACAGATGACAGCATTACCATCCATGGAGGAAG
>CAYINK010000186.1:0-1563 GCA_964364765.1 uncultured Gammaproteobacteria bacterium | reverse complement strand
AAGATAGGCGATAAAATAAGCTAAACCAAACACCCCAAAGAGCAGAAAGCGCCAGGGAAACTGGAATAAAGAAAGAACAGGGCTTAATATGTTCCAAATAAATGCGGATTGATAGGTTGTCAGAAATAAAGCCACCGCAGTTAATACAAGAACAAATAGGGAAGCACGTTTTGAAACAAATTTTTTTATTTTATTTTTAAATACATCAAACAAGAAGATGGCCATACCAAGCATCCCTAAGACAATATGAATTTTACCTAAAGTAAAAGGCATACCATCATCTACGCACCCTGCAGTTGACCCCGAATATTCCCATTTTGAGGAGCTCCAAATCTGGTTGGCACAAAGAAAATGGTCCTCATAATGAGTGCGCTGTGCATTTTGGGCCGCATAGGTGAGATTTAACTCAGTCAGGGCAGGGATGAGGAAATAGGACGAAAGAAGAAGCCCTAAGGCAAGGATGAGAAAATTTCTTTTTTTATTTTTGAAAAGAAGAATAAATATAGCAAAAATTACGAGAGCAAGTAAGGAAAATACATTATGCACAGTAACAGTAAATGTAATAATCAAAACAGAAAACGCCATGAGATATCTGGATTGTTTGCGCGCATTCATTACTAATAAATAAAGCGAAAGGGGGAAGAGGACGAGAAACCAACACTCCGCAAGGTTTCCCCGCACAAATATCTCAACCGCCAACCATAATGATGAAGAGTAGGCAACCCCTCCCAAAATACTTGGAAGAAAACTAAAAAAAGTTTGGAGTAATAAAAACATAGTCACAAAAGAAAGTATCACACTCAGGAAGAAGGAGAACTTAAGAGCCATGGGGACTGACATGCCCAAAAGATGAAACCCAGTCGTAATCTGATATGAAAACGGAGCATAGAAATTAAAAACCGGAAACCCAAGTCCGTAAGATAAGGTTGGCGCAAGACGGGGAGGAATATGTCCTGTTTTGATATTCAACGCCATTTGTTGTATGCGTGAGGCCTGAGTATCATCATGAAAATTGAACATCCGGGGATCTAAAGGATTCAGTATTTTTCCCAGAGTTAATGTAATCGAAAGGAAAGCAATGAGAAAAACCATTATGCGAATTTTTTTATACATTCTATTTGGTCAATTCAAGTAAATGTATGACCGAATCACGCTTGGGTTTGTAGTAGGACTGGATTAATCTGACCGGCCACTCCGTGGGATAGGTAAGTTGATGGGCAAGAACCACAAAAACATATTTATTCTTAAGTTCCCATTGATGAGTTCGCAGTTCCTTTTCGCCTAATGGCCAGTACCCCACAATAGAGATAGTATCTGTAGGTTTTAAGAATGTGTCAAGAATATCTCCAGACATGCCAAAGTTCCCATCCGCGAGGATAACCACCGGTTTTTCTTTAGTTTTTTCCCGAGCGTATTCAATGATTTCTTTTGCCCCATAACCCACAGTAATTCCTTCAATATACTGTCCGCGATCGGTGTCAGGAAATATTATTCCTTTATAGTTAAACCACATGGGGTAATCGAAATAAAGAGCGCATCCTAATATGATCATCAACGAAACAA
>CAYINK010000185.1:0-1592 GCA_964364765.1 uncultured Gammaproteobacteria bacterium | reverse complement strand
CATCTATTCACTTTTCCGTTCAGATGATTTTAAAAAGAGGCTGGAAATGCTTTCAAATGGAGTGGCTCAACAAAACCTTAGTCCTATCCAAACGCTTGATTTAAAAATTATTCTACCACCTCCAGCACTTATTGTTGAATATGAAAAAGTCGCTGGATCTTTGATAAGTCTATCGATTAGTTTAAACAAGCAGAATCAAAATCTCCGTCAAACACGAGATTTGCTTTTACCGAAATTAGTAACTGGAGAAATTGAGGTTAGGGGAAGTGTATAATATATAACTAAATAATGTATAGGTTATACACATATTGACTCACTGTATAGAATGTGTATAATTAGTGCATAGATTAGATACATGATAAAATATGGCTAAAAATATGGAGTTTAAGCTCGAAAAACCAGATATCAAAGGAATTGCCCCAGGGGAGGTATTTAAGTTCCTCCAAGATGAAGGGGTGCAAAATATAATTGGGAAAAGCTTCTTTCCTGAGTATTTATATTGGGACAAAATCAAATACAAAGAATTGTCAGATGAATATAAACCGGAAATAGCATGGGCGGCCATAAAATTTTTAAGAAAAAATGCAGTTCATAGACAAGAAAGCATAATACTAAGTGAAAAGGGGATTAAATTTTCTTGGTTAGATTCTCTGCCGTGGTTCAACGAATTTTTTCATGAAATTGATATGAATCTGGGAGGGGCATTGCTTGGCCTTGCCAGAGATTTAGACGAAAGAGAAAAACGACAATTCATAACGCGCGGCGTTATGGAAGAGGCAATTGCCTCATCGCAATTGGAAGGAGCCAATACTACGCGAAGAGTGGCAAAACAAATGTTGCGTGAAGGTAGGAAGCCGCGAAATAAAAGCGAGCAGATGATAGCGAACAACTATCAAGCGATGGTCTTTGTTGAAAAGGAGTTGAAATCTTCAAAACTTTCGCTGGATGTTATTAAAGACCTCCATGTCATGTTGACCAAAAAAACTCTTGACTCTGAAAAGGATGAAGGGCGACTGCGAAACGACAAAGATGAGATCGTTGTCCAAAACGCCATAGATGGGATGATATACCATACGGCGCCGCGAGAAGAATTTATGCGTAAAGAGCTTGAGCGACTTGTCGCATACGCTAATGACGATTTGAAGGATGGCGGTTTTGTGCATCCAGTATTTAAGGCAATCTTTTTGCACTTCTGGATGGGCTATTTGCATCCGTTTGTTGATGGCAATGGGCGGCTTGCGCGCGCTTTGTTCTATTGGTATTTGCTGAAAAACAATTATTGGGGTTTCGCGTATTTGCCACTATCAAAAGTTATAAAAAATTCCCCCATTCAATATGGAATGGCGTATATCTACACAGAACAGGATGATAATGATTTGACCTATTTTCTTGATTATATTGCTCGGAAAATAAAACAGTCCATAAAGGAATTTCGGGAATATGAGCAGGAAGCGCAGAGAGGTAACGCGAAAATGGTTAAAGAAGCACGAACTAAATATCACTTGAATGACCGGCAAATACGTTTGTTGCAGTTTTATCAAAAGAACAAAGACGAAGGAATGTCGGTGCCTGCGCATATGAATGTAAACGAA
>CAYINK010000184.1:0-1624 GCA_964364765.1 uncultured Gammaproteobacteria bacterium | reverse complement strand
CGAATATGTTCTATAACGTTACTTTGCCAGTGACACTATGGTTTCTCGACAAAGGTAAAAAGAAAACAGATCGCAAGGATAAAATCCTCTTCATTGATGCTCGGAATATCTATCACCAGATCGATCGCGCTCATCGTGACTGGACGGAAGAACATGTCCAACAGATAGCTGATATTGTTCGCAGTTATCGTGGAGAGAAGGGATCGAAAAAGTATGCGGACATAAAAGGACTTTGCAAGGTCGCTACGCTCGATGAAGTTCGTGTCGCTGGATACTCACTAAATCCTGGTCGATATGTTGGCACTGCAGATGGTGAATTTGTAAGCGATGCAGACTTTGAAACGACTGTACGCGGGTTGAATACCGAATTTCAGAAATTAACGGATGAGGCGCATGATCTTGAGAAGAAGATTGCGAATAACTTTAAGAGGCTAAATATATAAAATCTATGAAAGATCAAGACATTGTAAAAATATTTCTGGATACTCAAGAGTGGCAAACTTTTGAATGTAAACGAGCCGCTATAAAACCGGCTGATCTTTTGGAGACAGTAGTTGGTTTCGTTAATGCGGACGGTGGTTTTATAGTAGTCGGGTTGGAAGATCCAGCTAAAGCCCAGGGAGAAAAACGGCTTTTAGGAATCAGTGAAAATGCTGACAATGTTTCTGATTTTCTTAAACTGATTGATAAAGAGATTGAACCGCCACTTATTCTATGGGGTAAATTCGAACTCGACATTACGAACGCTCATGGACAGGCAGATAAGCTCTTGGTGCTTAACATTAAAAAGAGCAATGATGTTCACTCGCTTAAGAGGGGTGATACTTTTGTTAGGAAAGGGAGACAGAGCGTAAAGATCGGCTCAACAGAAATAATGCGCCTTAAATACGAAAAAGGTGCGATTAAGTTTGAGGGCGAAAAATCCGGCACTACTTCCCTTGAAAATTTAGATCATGATCTTCTCGCTCAATATAAAAAAGATACCTCGAGCACTGGCTTGGATGATTGGCAATTTTTGAAAGACAACGGGTTGGCAATCGGTGCTAACGGCAAGTATGAACTGACTAAGGCTGGTTTATTACTTTTTGGGAAAAATCCATCAGTTGCGTTAACAAGCAAATGTGGAATAAAAGTTTCTCATTATTACGGAACAAAACCAACCTATAGTGGCAAGCCGAATTTTGTTACTCGCCCTTTTACTATCGAGGGTCCATTGATGAAACAGATTGAGCAGGCTATAGAATACTTTCGCGGAATTGTAAAAAATTCTCCTCCCAAATTAAGTGGCGCCTCTTTCAATCCTACCTTTCTCATACCGGAATGGGCATTCCAAGAAGCAATAACTAATGCGGTTATACATAGGAATTATTTTGTTCAGGACGACATTCAGGTGCGATTTTTTGATGATCGTGTTGAAGTTGAAAGTCCCGGGACTTACCCAGGTCATATCACTGTTGAAAATATCAGAGCCGAGCGTTTTGCTCGCAATCCTTTAATCTTACGAACACTGAATCGTTTCCAGACGCCACCTAACCTTGATATCGGAGAGGGAGTTGATCGTATGTTCAAGGTTATGAAAGAACAAAATCTATACGAGCCATTATTTTTCCCTCCGACATTAAGA
>CAYINK010000183.1:0-1633 GCA_964364765.1 uncultured Gammaproteobacteria bacterium | reverse complement strand
CTTGGTACCGATATTTATTTTCTGACGAAGTTTCACGTCAAGATAAATATACACCAAAATCATCGACGTGGAAAGGGTCAAAATAAGTCCGGAGAGTTGAGGAAGTAAAAAACCCAATACCGTTCTTTTAAACGAGGGATTAATAATCGGAGGAATCGATGCACTTATGGTCAGAATAAAAAAGGAAGTGGGCCAAAATAGATGGTTCTCTACAAGATAGAGGATTTTTTTTATCTTAGGAAACGGCTTTATATGGGGAGTAACAAAAAATTTCTTAAGAGTATAACCGATATCCGAGACCCCCCACGCCCATCTTTTTTCCTGTTCATATCGACTGACAAAAGTCTTTATGGTATTACCCGTATACACTGCGTCTCCACTTACCATGGTATATAACGGAATTGTTTTAACCTTTTCACCAAACGTAAAAAAAGCCTGAAAGTACACATGCCAATCTTCAGGTATGACGTCCACATCCCAAAAATGGATTTGTTTTAAAAGCCACATATTGGTTGCATAGGTTGAGATTTGTATCAATTTTTCTTTTTGAGAAAGAAAAGAGAGGCGGAGTATGGAGGATAAGGTTGCCTGAATACGGACAAAAAATGAAAGCTTCCAGAAATTGTTATAGAGTAACACCGGCGCCCAATAGAAGTGATACTTGCGGTTTTCATCACGATGATACACATAGGTCAGATAAGAAAAGAAGTTTGCGGGCAAGAGACTGTCTGCATCACATATTGTTATGATAACCTGCTCCGGAGCCCATCCTTTATTCATAATATATTCATCCACTTGGCGGGCGGCATGGGTTTGATTGCTTGCTTTCCCCGCGACTTCATCTGCGGTCAAAATATGATAGGAAAAAAGAACAGACTCAAAATAATTCCCATACTTCTTTTGGATTTGTATTCCTTTTTCGGTGGAGGCATCTTCCCGTTTTTCAAAAGCCAATACGAGACTGATTTTTTTATAGGGATAGTCGCTTTTTACCATGGCCTTTACGGTTTCTTCAAGTTTATAAAGGGGTTCTTTAAAATTAGGGACGATGACAAAGTGGTGATAGTTTTCTGTTTTCGGTGCTTTTTTAAGAAGATTGGCAAAGTTAATCTTGTCGTGTTCCTCGATGAGACGGTAGGAGAGAGTTGAATAGTACACCGTACGAAGACAGCTGTAAAAAAAATACAAGTCAAATGCAATTATGAAATAGGCAACGAGCGCCGGGTGAAAGGGGGACATCCAAAGGGGGAACGTAATCATCACCCAGGATGTGATGGGGATAATTATTTCAAACAACCGGCCCCAAAAGCGCGACTTGATAATATATTCTGACATATGTATATTATACAAGATCGCCTGATTAACCCCGATTAGATATCCGACCATGACTTGATTCATAAATGCGAATGTGAATTAAGATTAGATTGTAAGAACAGCCTATTTATTTAGTAATGCATTGGGTGTGCTATACTTTGTATCAATGGCTACTTATCAAGAACTAAGAAAAGTTTCTTCTGCGCGTTTGAAAACAGTAGAAACCTTAATAGGAGTAAATGATTGGGATATGGCAGGCTATTTAATGGGCTATGTATTAGAATGTGCTTTAAAGGCAGCAATTTGTCGAAATTTAAAA
>CAYINK010000182.1:0-1691 GCA_964364765.1 uncultured Gammaproteobacteria bacterium | reverse complement strand
TCGAACTGACATCTGGGGTTTTTCAGACCTCCGCCGTGACCACCTTGGCTATCTCAGCATTCAAAGAAACAAACAAAATCTTCTTTAACACTTCGTGTCCTCTTCCTGACTTATAAAACTTCTCTCTTCGCAAAGCCTCCTCTTTAGTTGGTAATGCTTCGTAATACAATAATTTAAAAGGTACTCTAGATTTTGTTGAAATATTTATACCTTCATTATGCTCTCTCAACCTCTTTTCAACATTATCTGTAAAACCTATATATAAATTCCCATCCTTCTCTGATTGTAGAACATATGTATAAAACATATTTCCACTCCGCCGTGACCAGGCTCCGACTCGGAGCCCTACCTCAGCATTTATTCTTTTGTTACTTTTACGGTGGATCAGGATGGAGTCGAACCATCGCCTGTACTTTATAAGAGTACCGTTCTAACCGTTGAACTACAGATCCAATTGTAATTGAAAGTATATCAAATTTCTATGACTTTTTGCCTGTAATAGTCGGCTATATCTTTTTCAAAGCCTTAAGAATTATAAAGGCCCCTATGGTAAGAAAAACTACCATACCAAAAGGGAGAGAGGAAGATATCACCAATGCAAGTAAAAACAGAACCGCCCATGAGGATACATAATAGTCGTGAACCATCCCCCGTAAAATTAAAAAAAGAAGACCAACCGTCACAAGCCTTTTTTTTATAAACACATCGACTATCGGAATACCAAATAGAACAATGGGATAGGGATAAAATAGTAAAAAAAAGAGGACAATAATCGGAATCAAGGCTTTTTTGTTATAGTTATCTATATAACTCTTTATGTTCATTCATTTTATTCTACACAAATTAAAAAGATTTTTTCCTATTGTTTCTGTATTTGTCTTAATTTCCTTTGTACAGGGGGTGTTCGCAACTGAAGTACTCAATATACAAATTGATCCACCATCTCCCATTTTCAACCAGCCTTTCAAATGCACCCTAACCCTAAATCAAGATGACCATAGAAACGCATGCGACCTTATACCATCTAACGCACCCGTTGACATGAAGCCCTGGGATATATGCCGCATTAATAACATATCGGCTGATGCACATACACGGTATTATGATTGTTTTGTAACTGATCAACAAAAAAACTTCGTTCCGAGCCCGGGCAATTATCAGATCGTGGTGTGGAATTTTACAGGTGATGGAGAAACAGGAAAGATAACAGCACGCAAGGACATAACAATCTTAGCACAACCCCCTCCATCATCAACTCCACAACCCAAACCAACCCCTACAACATATATCCCACCTCCTCAAATCAATATATCAACTGCTGTTCAAAATATGCCCATCATTAATCCCACAATTATTCCAACAAAAAGACCCAATCCTACCGTGATTTATTTTTCATTTCCTCAGTCAAATGAACCACCGCAAATACCTTCTCCCGTTCCCACAAATTCTTCTTTGCCAAGCACAAACTTCTCTTTTCCTCAAATTAAAATAACACTGCCCGATCTAACAAAAATGTCTAGCTCTGTGTCAGTAATAATTAACGATTCTTACATAAAACTTCAAACTTCACTCTTATCTCCGATTATGCAGATACTATCCAACTTCTTGAGTGAAACGAATTTTTAATGTGTTTACACTGAAAATGTTTGTAAATTTGCTTTGGCAAATTCAAAAAGCTATGCTTTTTGGAC
>CAYINK010000181.1:0-1740 GCA_964364765.1 uncultured Gammaproteobacteria bacterium | reverse complement strand
CAAAAGGCTCAGGCCGGACTGACTCGTTTGTTCCGCTTGGCCGCAAAAACGGGTTCTTTTTATCGGGTGCTCAAAAATGACGAAGCCCTGGGAGTGCTTATCCCCAATCATCTTTGGGAGGATATGATAGAAGATATGGAGGCCCTGTCTTCACCCAACTACCTGGCCAGAATTGCCAAGGCAAGAAAATCTAAAAAATATTACACCATGGAACAAATTGAGAAGGAACTTAGGCCATCGGAGAGAAGTGTATAAATGATAATATCACCTTCGGAGTGAAATGGAATTTTTATACTTGACAAACATTGGCAAAGTATGTTATTATTTGTTTTATATGAGTACTATCAATATTTCTTTACCCATTGATCAGGTCAACTTTATTGATAAGGCGGCCTCCAAATATGGCTTTGCAAATAGGAGTGAATTTATACGCTCCCTTATCAGATTGATCAAATTCCAGCCCGCTATCATCCCCCAGGCATCCGCATTTCCTTTTGTTACGCCCGTAACTAATTCTACTTCAAAAATCATGTCCGATTTCAAGAAAACAAAGAAGTATTCACAGGGATTTTTGAAAGATCTGGAGGAAGGACTTGCAGAAAGCACTTATTTTGAGAAATAATGAAAAGTAACGAAACCTATTGTCATTCCCGTGAACCTGCCTGCCGGCAGGCAGGGGCGGGAATCCAGATTATAATCACAAATTTGAATTCATAGACTGGATCCCCACCTACGTGGGGATGACGGACAGGGTCGGGATGACAGTCTAAATTAATTATGATTACTA
Organism: uncultured Gammaproteobacteria bacterium; assembly: GCA_964364765.1. Taxonomy (GTDB): domain Bacteria; phylum Patescibacteriota; class Microgenomatia; order UBA1406; family GWC2-37-13; genus YC2-FULL-38-9. The sequence continues at coordinate 953 of CAYINK010000181.1, read as the reverse complement.
TCCAACCGTTTTCTAAGCATATAACTCAAAAAGCAATAAAATACGGAATTGAAAAGAAGTTTCTCAAACAATGCACCTATTTCGGGCAAAACCTTCAACATCCCAGCCTCCACACTGAGCTTCTTGAACCGAAAAAACATGGTATTTACAGCTTTAGAATCGATCAAAAATATCGGGCTCTTTTCTTCTTCCGTAAAGATATGTCTGTCATAGAAATCCTCTCGATAACGGTGCATTATAAATGAGGCCCCTTTGGCAACCGACGCTAGGTTGCCATGCTATTTAACATTAACCACTTTGCAACGATCGTTTAAAAGTGGTAATAAAATTTCGAGCTGAATAATGAAATTAATATATGTTATACTTTGGTCATATGAAAATCCATCACTATACCGCTATATTTCAAAAAGAACCTGAAGGTGGGTACACCGTAGTTATCCCCGCGCTCAAAGGGTGTGTCTCCTATGGTGAGACCATTGAAGAGGCCGCCATAGCCGCAAAAGAAGCAATAGAATCTTACCTGGGAAGTCTGGCAAAAGACCTACCGTTTATGTCATTGCGAGGAGTCCTCCGACTCGGAGGACGAGCGACGAAGCAATCCAACAAATAGTTTAGATTGCCGCGCTCCCTACGGTCGCTCGCAATGACATCTTTGAGTCTTCTGAGAGAGGCGGGTATAGAAAAAGAGGGATTTATCGAGATATAATATCGCCTTCGAAGTGAAAAATTCTCCCCTTGACAAACCGTACGCTTTTCCGTACACTATAGATATGAACACATTACCCGCAACCATATCCGCAACAGACGCCCGCGCAAATCTCTATGACATGATTACGGAGGTGAGTACGAATTTGAAACGCTTTGTAATCGTGCATAAAGGCAAACCTCAAGCAGTACTCCTGTCAGTTGAAGATTTGGAATCCTGGGAAGAAACCCTTGATATTACGTCAAAT
>CAYINK010000180.1:0-1744 GCA_964364765.1 uncultured Gammaproteobacteria bacterium | reverse complement strand
TTATCTGACAAGATTTTTTTCATTTGGGCACTACTTGCCATCATTCCTTGGTATCTTACCAAAGACCCTACCATATCTATCGTTATTGCCGTTATCATCGACGCGTCTGCATTTATACCAACTATCCGAAAAACGATAAAGAGCCCAAAGAGTGAAACGTTTACAACATACTCATTAAACGTTATTCGTCACGTACTATCATTTATTGCGCTTGAAAAATACAATCTCGCAACCGTGCTTTACCCCGTATACCTTTTAGGTATGAATTTTATTATTTCGACTATCATGCTAAAATCATATATTGTAAAAAAACAGAAAATTTAATGAATCAATTATGAGTTTCCCAGATATTTTTAAATATAACGGTCTCATATCAGTACCGTTATTTGCCATTATTTCCTTTTTACTCATAAAGAAAAAAACAAATTTTTCTTTTTCTCAATACACGATCTCAAAGTCGATTCTTTTTCTTCATAATCGTATCCAGAGGATCATTTTTAGACTAAATTTTCTTCTCAAAGCACTTCTTGACCTTGGTTTTACTTGGTATATAATCCATTTCTTTAAACTACCTTTCAATTCACCAGTCATCTGGAGCTTGCTTCTATCATCAGTACTCTTTGGGTCATTATCCTATTTTATTGAAGGTACCCATTCAACTGTTCATAAAATAATTGTGTACAGTAGCGGGGTTTTATGGGTATTAAGTCAGATATATCTTTCATCATTAACAAGAGACCCATTATTTATTGGATTAACAAATGCCATGACGGCTATTTTTACTGTTTTAACTTTTTGGTTTATATTTGCAAAGAAAACCAATGTTTTTATCCAAGCTTTGTGTATGGTTATTTTGTATAGTTGGCTTGCAGTATTTGTTTTTAACTATTTATAGAAATAAATAGTTTTTATTATTTTGAGACATTTACGAAGCAAAATTTTATATAATTTAAATTAGGATGGCTAAAATGCAGGTTAAAAAATCTAAAACAAAGCAATTACTGTTTATTTTATTTTTCTTCCCACTCATAGTATTATTGTTGGGTATTCTTTGGTTTTTCATATCTCTTATGATTAGGTCATATTGTCAAAAACAGGCAAGAAACATAGTGGGGGATCAATGGAATACATTATATAAGGCCGTGGGATATGAAAAGCAATATGCAGATCAAATCGCATGGGGTTTTCGAGAACAGCTCAAATGTGAACATCGGTTTCCTCTGCTCCGCTGATATAAAATCAATCTATGCAAAAAATTAAATGTATTTTTTTTGATATTGGTGGAGTTCTGATGGATCATATTACGGCATTCAATACATTATCCCGTCAACATAACATTCCTGAGCAAGAATCGTTGACTTTCTTCAGATCACATGCGGATGATATTGACAGCGGCACATTGACGTGGGCAAATTTTGAAGAACTATATTGCGAAAAATTTCATCCGTCTATCCATTTTAAGCTAAATTTTCTTGAATCATTTGTGAGAAATATTAGAATTATTCAACAATCTCATGACCTCATATATGAATTAAAGGAACACTACAATGTAGGAATATTATCAAATATGTCAGAAGATTTTTTTCAATTGGTCAAAGAACAAAATCTTATTCCCAATATTCATTATATTGCAGTAGTTATATCTGGGACGATTGGCTCAATTAAACCTGAGAAAAAACTATTTGAGTATGCACAAAATAAAGTAAATACCCTGCCTGATGAACTTCTATTTATTGACGATAAA
>CAYINK010000179.1:0-1747 GCA_964364765.1 uncultured Gammaproteobacteria bacterium | reverse complement strand
CGCGATTTTCTACAGTTGTATCAGGATCTCGAGCGTATCTCTCTTTATCGGCCTCTGAGGGAATGTAGGGGATTGGATTATTTTCTGGAAGTGATTCAGCGTATGGCTTGTACCAGAATTGTGTAGTGTATGCTCCGCAATGCGGACATGAGAACGCGGTTTCTTTAACCGACGGTGAAACATTCTTTGTCATTGTCTTTCCTTTCTCTGTCGAACATTCAAACTCACTGGCAAAACCGCAGGTTTTGTCCGGTGAAGTGCGTTGTTAGAGATTTAATTTTACTCCAGAGAGTAGTTAATAACAGTTGTTATTAAGCTTTTTACTGCTTCATTGCAATTTCTGAATTCAAAATAGTCTAAGGCTTTCTCTCCGTAATCTTGGAATATCCCACTGATTAAAGCATGTATAAATGACTGAGTTGAAGAATCAACCTCTGCAAAGTCTAAAATAATCATTGGACTAGTAGTTGATTCAATGTTTTGTTTTATTTGCTTTTCTCTGAGTTCTTTGGCCACATCTTTATTTTCCGCAAAGTGTTCACAATAATCTTTGATTTTTATAATCATGTGAATTTAATCCTTTTATAATAATCTTTTTTAGCTTTTTTGACACTTAATTGATAAGCCTTGCCAATTTTATTTATTAGATTATTGAATGCCTCAGTATCTTCAATATAAATATCGATTCCCAATAGCGTCCCATTAAAATAGGGTAAATCATCTTTGGTACTTGCATAGTCTTGTTGTGGATCAGCATTAAAGGTAATATTTTCTCCTCGAGGAGTAGAGTTTAATTTAAAATAGGACTTTCCTGAATAAATCAGGAAATGATTGCGCGTTGACTGAGCAATACATTTAGTAAAAAATAAACCCGCTCCTGCATTTTCTGTTGTCCCTCCTATTCTTGAGGTAGTACCGGATATCCCAGGAGTTAATGCTGCCATAAGGGCTTCAAGATGAGTCTTGATGCTGTGATGGGTACGAAGACTGTTGAAGATGCCTATGCCGGCATCCGAAATTCCTATAGATATTTTTTTCCTTTTTTTATTATAAGTTGCACATACATTTCCACCCAATTTACAGGATGAATGTTCTAAGACATTTCTTAATAATTCACTGAAAACATGTTTTATTACTCGAGAATTGTCACGTGTTGTGTGAAGGATGGGATCTATTTCCTTAATTAGTTTATCGAGTTCTTCATTAGTCGCTATTTTCCTGAGAGGGACGAAACGTCCGCTTTCTTCATGTTCTTTGATGTTTAGAGGATTGGCATATCCAAGAACACGAAATAATCCCATTCTTTGCAGATAAGGGATGGAACGAATTTCATAATTCATTCTGGCTTTTGTTGATATATTATTAAGTTCAAAAAAATCACCCAGAGCTGCATAGAATGCTAATCCTACGGGATGCATGGCGACATAGTTAGAATGAAAGCTAATGTCGACTGTTTTGTCGGAAAAATCGAATGTATTGTTTGAGAATATTGAATCAAAATTTCTTAGAGCTATACTGTTTGGTATATATAGTTGTGACATATTTATTCTATATCTCTAACGCTCAAATTGAGGGGTGCGCCGCTTCTGGCGCGTCCCTCTTGAATGCAGGGTTAGGCAAAACGTGATGTCAAGACCCCTTTTGTGTTATGGAGAGATGATATGAAATTGTTTTTTTCTTTAAAAAGGATGATAATACAAAAACGAAGAAGAATGCAAGCCTTTTTTGGTTTTTTCCGGGGAAAGAA
>CAYINK010000178.1:0-1799 GCA_964364765.1 uncultured Gammaproteobacteria bacterium | reverse complement strand
TATCCCATCTATGACCTGAACTATAAAAGTCGTCTGCAAGTGGTAAAAGATTATTTTGAGAAATTACCAAAGTTCCACTTGGTCGGCCGCACGGGAAACTTCGAATATATTAATTCGGATAAGGTGGTGGAGGAGGGGTTACTCTTGGCGGAGAGGATAGTGAGGGAAAGGCTTTCATAAACAGAAATAGATTTATTACAACTTGCGGTAACATAAAAAGTGAGCCGATGAAGGGTGGACCATACAAGAGTGCCGTAACACCATATCCAAGTGCGGGAATGATCAAAATCGACCTATCAAATACTTTCAATTTAGATGAAATGAAATATTCATACGTTCTGAAAATTGAACTTACTATTATCACTACTAAAAACCAACCGAAAAAATTACCCCAGGGAACCCCAAAATAAGATCCGCCTTCAAGCCATGTCCAATTTCCAGACTTGACAGCAATGGGATCTAAAAATAAGTCAATGGCAACCACGAAATAACCGTCCAATAAGACAAGCAAAGGTAATATTCGGAAATTGTTTAATTTGATGTAAGGTTTCTTTATTTTTAACCAATAGAGAAAAGAGTTTGTTAGACTATACCCTACATAGATAAATACTGCCCAAAATAAAATGACAAATATCGGAACATTAAATAAGGACATTTGGGGTTTATAAACATAAAGTCCACCGAAAAAAGTTCCATCCCGCAAACCAATATACTCAAAATAAGTGCCTGTTACTGAAGCCAGAAAGATGAGAAATATTGCCTTTGGCAAACCTAAAGTTATAATAGAATGAAAAAGCATGAGAATAATGGGTATTCCGTAATAGAGCAGTTTAAACAAAATGAATTCATTCTCTAAATCTATTCCTAAGAAGTTTCCCACAACTTTTATGACCAATAGCAAGATGAAAAGACAGAATACAATCCATGCATATTTTGAAGATTTCACTTTTTCCACCCCTTTACTTCAGTAAGAAAACGTTCTCCTGTGGCAAGAAATACTCCCGCAAACACAACGATGCTTCCCACGATAAAACCTAAGGTTAACCGTTCACCCAAAAAGAAAATATTGAAAACGACGGCAAATATCGGCAGAAGATACTGATTGAGTGATGCTGTGGTGGCTGAGGAGTGTTTGATTGCCCATTGAAGCAAAAGATAGGTTGCCACTGTTACGAAGATACCCAACTGGAATATAATAATCAGATTCGTACCGGTAAGTTTTGATACATATGACGGGTTCCACTGAGTGGCGGTAAAGACGGCAAATACTAGTGTTGATATAAAAATAGAAATAGCAGTCATAGAGATTGGTGTTGCGCGCTTGGCAGTGAGTATAGAGCGTGATGTGATCGTATACCCGGACCAGCAAAGTACGGCAATAAAAACAAGTAGATTGCCGCCCAGGTCTCCCGACGAGAGCTGTCCCTGTTCCATCACCGGAAGAATCGCGATAAAAAGCGCACCGACTAATCCAAGGATAATACCCGCGAATTTTTTCGGGGTTACTTGCTCACCGATGAGTTTGGGAGCGGCAAGGGCAACAACAAGAGGAACTGTCGTATAGATCACAAATGCTGCGTTAGCGGTAGTCGTGCGGAGTCCCCAGTAAAAAAATAGTATATTTCCTGTGCTCAAAAACGCCATAGGAATTAGGGGAAGAAGAGATGATTTGTGTTGACGGCGTTCCTTGAGAAAAAAAGGGAGGATGACGACGGAGGCGACGAAAAATCGGAAAAAGGCGGCGGTAAATGGATCAAACGACCTGAGGAGTATTTTGGCCGTCCCGGCAGTCGCCCAAA
>CAYINK010000177.1:0-1808 GCA_964364765.1 uncultured Gammaproteobacteria bacterium | reverse complement strand
TTTGTCAGACGGTTTAATTTTTCTTAAGTTTATTTTAGTCATAAATAAAAATAGGACTGAGAGTAGTATATCACTTTCTCTCAGCCCTACGCGCTTGCTCAATTAATGGCAGTTGCTTGGTCGCCGACAAGTGCAGAGTACTTTCCGCTTCGGAAGACTCTTCACTGTCAGATTTAGACTTTTCTTCACCTGCGACTTCATCGCTATCACCCCCTTTCTGTTTAGTTTAGTTTAAATTCTATTACGATGTGGCTTCGATATCCAATTCTCGAAGTTGTTCAATGAGAAGTTCACGAGTCATTTGGCGATAGAAATCACACATCCGCTCAGTCTTCGCGGTATTAGTTATGCGAGAGAATTCTTGAGTAATTTCGCATCCTCCTCCGCATTGACCTTCAATAATGCAACCCCTGCACATTTCCATTGCGCCTGTCAGATGATCACGGACAATGCGAGAGTATCGGCTCTCGGCAGTATAAAAAGAATCGATTTGATGAAGCGATCCTAGTTGAATTGTGCTGTACCCGCATCCATAAATTTCACCAGACGGATTAACGCATATGCTATTACCCCGAACCATTCCACAGAACGCGACATATGAATCTAATGTTGAATCATTTAGATTCTCGGCTGGTCTGGACCAAAAACCGGCTATCTCAATTCCGCAACTTTTGGCATATTTTCGTAATCGCATTAGTTTTGCGACAATATTCTCAACCGATGTTTGAATCATGCCGATAATATCAATATCAATTCGAACCTCTTTCATTCCTCGCTCATTAGCCCAATCAATGATTTTTTCGTCTATGAATGGGAAGTTTTGATCGTTGACGGTAACGGCGATACCCTCTACTGGATAGCCTTGTTTTGCAAGATTATCGAACCCTTGCGTTACGACTTCAAATGTACCACCTCCTGATTTTGTAAGTCGAACCATGTCGTTGCCTTCACGAAGACCGTCAAGACTTGAAGCGATTTCCAAATGATATTCTTTTAATTTCTTCGCAATCTTGTGGGTAATTAGAGAAGCATTCGTGTTGATTGAAAATTGAAAATCAAACTTTTTACTATAGTTCGATTGACAATATTCAAGCACCCGCTCGATTACTTTCCACGAAAGAAGAGGTTCGCCTCCGCCAAAATTTATTTCGGCTATGGCTTTCCTATGTTTTTGCAATATCTTTAGATATCCATCTATCGTTTTCTTTGCGATCTTGAAACTCATGAATTTTTTCGGATTCTTTATCCGATTAGACATTTCAAGGTTGTTAAAGTGAACACAGTACGAACATCTAAAGTTGCACGTCTCCGACATAATGAGTTCAAGGTAGTTGATAAGTGATCCGTCAATTATAGTTTTTTCGCGCCATTTCATGTGCTTTGAAAGAAATTCTCTTTCATTGAAGTTTTTTGGAATAAGATAATAACTTGCAATCAAGTCTTGAACAGCTTTCTCGCTGCTTTCTTCATAGTCGTATTCGTTGAAAACAGAATCGAGTTGGCGCGGGCGGGAGAAAATGTCGAGAAGTTCTAATGTTTCTTTTGAAACGATTTTTGGATTTCCGAAGAGCGAATGCCAGATTATAGCTTTGTCTTTATCCCTGACCACTTGAATAAATTGCGATTTGATTAACTCATCATTCTTTGAGTCTTTTGCGATTAACATTTTAAACACCTCCTATCGGTTTTAATTCCATGGTTTGTAAAAGAGCCTTTTATCACTGATGAGTTTATATCATTATCCGCCCATTTATGTCAATAGTGCAAAAAAAATGGGAAAGTGTAATATGGCAAACATAAATTATGTC
>CAYINK010000176.1:0-1916 GCA_964364765.1 uncultured Gammaproteobacteria bacterium | reverse complement strand
CTGCCCTCATCGTTTTTCAAGTAACGGGGGCGGGGGTTATTTTCAAGAAAAGGATTGAAGATCTGAGTGCCTATTTTTTTTGGTTTTCTCTCTTCCAATTCTATTTCGTTTTATTTTTTGTCATCATCCCCAAATATTATGTTTAAAACTCAACCCTCCTCGTTCTTAACTCGATTGTCATTGCGAGCCAAACAAATTATGGCGAAGCAATCTCTATGGATATTAAGATTGCCACGTCGTCCTCCGAATCGGAGGACTCCTCGCAATGACATGCGACGTAGATTGATTATTTTTTTTCTTATTATTAGTCCTTTTTTATACATCTTATTCATCGGTTATCCGATAAAAAAAACGGCCCCTTTGCCCGGTCAATCTTCTCGTTGCTTCAAGATTGGAGAGTTAAAAGAATTTGTGGAATGCTATCGGGAAGGAAGACGGCTAGAAGGAATCTTTCTCATGAAAGATATCTCAAATAAGGTGTCATCATTTATGCCCGGAAGTGGCCTTTTATTTTTTCTTTTTTTATCCGCTCACGTTTTTTTGTTGTTTATTCTTTTTCTTTAGTTTTTTATACCAAGTAAGCCATTTATCATCGATTGCCTTTTCAACATCCACTCCATTTGCACGGGCAAGAAGAAGCAGGTGGCAAAATACATCGGCTATTTCCCTTTCAAAATCGGATCTTAGTTCTTTTTTTGTTTTATTCTTAGCACGTCCGCGGCCGGTCATCATAAGATAACATTGGGTAAGCTCCCCCACTTCCTCTTGGAGCTTGAGAAGAAACCATGAAGGATTTCTTTTTATCTTATATTGTTTTGAATACTTCTGTGATACAGCCTCAATTTTGTCAATAAGCTCTTGCATATCCATAGCCTATATTATATCAAATAATTATCCTTTATGGGTTCTTATTATAGAGATATAATGAGAATATGAAAAATAAAATGAACCCATCAAAAGTATACAACTTATTAAAACAAATTCCCCGGGGGAGAGTGACTACCTATAAGGGCTTGGCCCAGGCACTTCACACAGAAGCCTACCGTGCAATCGGTCAGATATTAAAGAAGAATCCTGACGCACCCGCAGTCCCCTGTCATCGTGTGGTTAAGTCAGATGGAACCATCGGCGGATATATGGGGGTAGAATCTTCTGCCTCGTGTAAACGGAAAAAAAAGATCCTCATGGGTGAAGGGATTGAGTTTGATGGAAATAAAGTCAAAAACTTTGAAAAGGTGTTTTTTCAACCTTGACTTTCCCAAATCTTTCTGGAATAATGAACTATTACTATTTAAGTATAAATTTTATGAAAAAACCAATGATTGGGTTATTGATAGTTGCAGTAATTGGAGGAGTTATTTATTTTGTAAATAATAAGGGCCCCTCTCTTCAACCCGAATCACCCAAAATGAACAAAGTTGAAGAATCGGCAACTACCTCGTCTACTTCTTCGACTGTTTCTTCCCCTCCGGGAGTACCTCCCGAAACAACTGATGCTAATGTAAAAGTTATCGAGGTTGAGGCAGGCTCCTTTTATTACAAACCAAATATCATAGAGGTTGATAAGGGACAAAAAGTAAAGATTGTTCTGAAAGCCGTGAGCCTAATGCATGATTTCGTTATCGACGAATTGGGAGTTAAACTGCCCATTGTAAAAAATGGTGATACAGGTACGGTTGAGTTTACTGCGGATAAGGTCGGAACATTTGAGTACTATTGTTCAGTCGGTCAACACCGTGCTAATGGCCAAGTGGGAAAGATTACGGTCAAGTAACTAAGAAATATTGATATTGTTCCAAACCCGTTCATGTATAAAATAGAAGATTGTGCTGGCAATATTTGAAAAAAAGATCACCCCGAGGGGGCTTTGTTGCATGAATAACTTTTGTCATAAAAGTCTACGTAATTGGTATTGT
>CAYINK010000175.1:0-1976 GCA_964364765.1 uncultured Gammaproteobacteria bacterium | reverse complement strand
TTTTTTGTTTTTGTTTGATGTATTCAATAAGCAGTACCGGTAATAAGATAATACCGACGACCCTCGTTGCCGAAGCAAATGCTCCAAACAAACCTGCAAGCAACCACAGTTTTTTTCGTGCAAAATAAAAGGAAAGAAGGGTTAAAAGAAAAAAAAGACTCTCCGAATAAACGGCTCCGAAGAAAAAGGAGGTAGGAAATACAAGTAAAAAAATAATCGTCCAAATAATTCTTTTTTTATCGTAATCAAGCTCTAATAATTTCTTTAATACGAATAAACTTACTAAGAAAAAGATATTTGACAAGATAAGTCCCACGATAAAAGGATAGGGAATAAAAAAAGAAAAAAATTTAATGATGAGAGGATAGAGCGGCATGAACCGTGCATCTGTGGTGTAACCATGGGTCGCAATATCCAGATAATGGATGCCGTCAAAATTTGCCCAAGGAGAGTTGTAAACAAATCCTCCTCTTAAGGGAATAAATTGAGAAAAAAATGAAAAAATAAAGAGAGAAAATCTCCAAATAATAAATGCAAGAGTTATCATGTACTCCCATTATACACGTGATTGGAACTCATCTTAAAATCTAAACTCATGTCATTGCGAGCCAGACAACTTATAGCGAAGCAATCTCCTTAATTCATTAGATTGCCACGTCGTCCTCCGATTCGGAGGACTCCTCGCAATGACATCGGGCCGTGTTTAATAACAGCCTCTATAAATTGTTCATAAAATATTAATAATCCAAGATATAAAATATGGCAAGATATGTATAAACCTATCATAGGGATTATGTTGTTTTCGTTTATCTTCGTGGGAGGGGCATATTTTGTCTTGACAAGCGGCACCAAACCTCAAGTACCAATTTTAGCTTATTCAAAACAGGACAAGGAAAAGCCACTCGTGGAAGTCAAGGAGAGTTACTATGATATGGGTAACATAAAAGTTAAAGACACATCGGTCAAGGAATTTACTATCAAAAACATCGGCACAAAGCCGCTTCAACTCTCCAACATCACCTCAAGTTGTGGATGCACGACGGGACAAATAATATATAAAGGTATATATAGCGAAGAATTTAATATGCACTCAAAAAGTGATTACGTGGTAGCAATTGCCCCGCAAACGGAGGCAAAAGTTAAGGTTGTATATAAACCATTTGTCATGCCGGTGTACGGTGTGGTAGATCGTCAGGTGTTCTTAAACACAAATGATCCCGCCTCACCAAAATTAGAATTTAAAATTAAAGCCTTCGTACAATAATGAATACTTCAGTACTGTTTGGCATTTCTTTAACCGCATCATTCCTGGCCGGAGTTCTTGCTTTATTTGCCCCTTGCTGTATCACATTTCTCTTCCCCTCCTACTTGGGGACGGTGTTTAAAGATCATAAAAAAATTATATTTTATACTTTTATTTTTGCTCTGGGATTATCACTCATTCTCATACCGGTTGCATTAGGTTTTCGTTTTCTTGTCTATTTTCTTGACGCATACCATAAGCAAATTTATTATCTGGGAGCATTTTTTCTCATGTTTATGGGGTTTATGACTATTAAGCCGATTTTTCATCTTCCCCAATTTTTCCACGTTGAACCCAAAATTGATAAAAGCATAAATGCAGGATCAGTTTTTGGGTTAGGACTCATGTCCGGGTTGACTTCCTCCTGTTGTGCGCCGGTATTATTTGCCGCAATTACCTTGACCACCCTTTCCCCATCATTATTTCAGGCGGTCATCGTATCTTTTGCCTATGTGCTGGGTATCGTGTTTCCTCTTTTTATTCTTTCACTCAGTTATGAACGATTTTCCACAAAAATATCGGGGCAAAACAGACAAAAGGTTTATACGGTGCTCAAATATCTTGGCGCAGGAGTGTTTATGTTATCAGGTATTCTTATCGCCATATTTAATTACTTCGACAAAATTCAAATGAATCAGATGGAGGGATATGCCAAGTCAATAAAACTCCTCGT
>CAYINK010000174.1:0-2005 GCA_964364765.1 uncultured Gammaproteobacteria bacterium | reverse complement strand
AATACTGAACACAGTTTAGCAAATTTCACCGTATTAGGCTACTGGATCATTTAATAAATTGTCGTATCTCATTTTATAATAATCCTGCGCTTCTTCAAAGCAACTACCCAAAATTGTCCAGACGTATTTTAATTTCTGATTAAAGCCATATTTACAACTCGCTTCGACTTCAGAAAGTATCATCAATAAGAACAAAATTCCAGTATAGACTGCATCTGATTCAAATTTCCCAGGATGCCAATGGGCTTCTGGTTTGTCCGCAAACATGCCTATGGCCATACCGCCCCATTGCTGATGGCTCCACTCCGAAATCTGGCCATATCTCCAATCATATACCTCTTTCAAAAATGCTTCTTTCTGGCTATTAACAAGGCTCTTCCTTAGTATCTGAGAGGGAATAGGCCAAAAGTCGATTTTCTGAATTGGATTTGCTTCTTCTTCAGCCGACAGTTTTAAACGCTTCGCAAAAGCAGCCAAAAATCTCTTCTTTTCATCAAGATATGGCTTATTTTCAGGGTTATCACCATATCGCTTGACTTCTCGGTCGTATTCTTCCCAAGTCTCACGATATCCCGCTTTTTCATACCACTGAGAATATTCCTCCGGCTTCTCAGTCAACACGACGATCGAAAATAATGCGTCGATTAAAACCCGGTTCAATATATGTGCCTGAGCAGGATATTTTGGATCTTCTACAATGAGTTTTCGAATTGCCTTGTATGTCTGGGAACTATTAGAAAGAAATCCTTCTAAGAGAAAATGAAAACTGCCAGGCGACTCTCTCAATTTCCTTAAGTGAGCAAGTAGGCCCTCTTTAACTTCTTCAAGAGGCTGATTAACCATCTTGAAATCAAGCTGTCCAGGCTCTTTTGACCACTCAGGCTTTTTAATTTCGATTTCTTCCATCATCCATCCAAAGTTTAAGGTAGTTGTATGTTATTCCCTTGATTTGGCCTTCGACGCTCCCTCTCTTCATCTAATATTAACCCCATTGAAAAAAGGATATCATTGCCTAAATTCGTCCATCTAAAACCATAATAAATAATAACCTGATTGCCTTCTTTCTTTGACTCACTAAAAAATTCTAAAAGACCTATTCTTAATAAATTTTGTGTCGCATTAACATGCCTATCAAAACATCCTTTTAAATGAGTATGCTCTGATCCTATTCTCGTCAAAAGCTCTTGTTCATACTCTTCACGCCCTTTTTCTGAGGTATGCATAGGAAAACTCGGTTTACAATTCTGAGTCATCATCACCTCAAGCTCCACGACTCCTATTAAACGCTTTGCTTCTTTAACAGTTCGATCTTCTTCAATCTTAAACCACTTTACGGCATCCGAAATCTTTACAGCTAAAGGTTCAATGCTTTTAGTAAGATCATCTTGATAAGGCAAGTAAATCAAATCTTTTGTATCAAACTTAACTTCATAATCTTTATTAGCGATTAAAATCTGCCTGGTGATGGGTTGAGTGGCGTGGGCAATGCCAAGCTCGTAAAAAACATTTGGATTATTATCGGTTAAAACTCCCAACACGATTTGTGCTGGGAACAAATGCTCAAGCACGTTGATCCAGCCAGAGGTAGTTCTTATATCATCCTTTGACCGATATGCCTGTAATTCTAAACTTCCGGAAAACCCAAGAATAATATTAGCTTTTTTAACGGCAGGAATAATCAGATCATTAAATATCGGATCATACATCCCCTCAAAAGGCATAACGACAAAAACTTCTTGATAGTTTAATGACTTCCTACTGGGACGAAAGTTATATGGATACATATTCTCTTCAGCTCAATTATCTTGATTTTTTTGATTCATTATCTCGGGAGGGAACCTATTCCACTTGCCTTTGCGACTCAACACCTTCCGCTCAAGAACCAACTGGTCGGCCTCATCAGAGCTTATGCGACTATTGGGAAGGGATTTACTTTCCTCGACAAATTTTTTAATATGATCCACGATTCTCTTTTTTTCTTCCCGATCGGTGTCTGAAATGAGGT
>CAYINK010000173.1:0-2008 GCA_964364765.1 uncultured Gammaproteobacteria bacterium | reverse complement strand
TTGACAATCGGGGACGGCAGGTTAAAGGCTGGACAAATAAACTGATATGGGGCGATAACAAACTCATACTTTCAAGTTTAAAAAACGGGCCGCTTCGTGAAGAGATAGAGGCGCAGGGCGGAATCAAACTGATTTACATAGACCCGCCGTTTGATGTGGGAGCAGATTTTTCAATGGATATTGAAATCGGCGATGAGCAGTTCACAAAACAGCCGGGGGTATTGGAGGAGCTTGCATATCGGGACACTTGGGGAAAAGGCGCAGACAGTTTTATAGCCATGATTTATGAGCGCCTTTCATTGATGCGTGATTTATTGGCAGAGGATGGGAGCATTTATGTGCATTGTGATTGGAGGTTAAATTCCTTTATAAGAATTGTTTTAAACGAAATTTTTGGTGAATTTGCGTATAGAAACGAAATATGCCGACAAACAGTGTTCGCTCATAATGACGCTGGTCAATATGGCAAAAACTCCGATGTTATACTTTTTTATTCAAAAAGTTCAGATTATATATGGAATATCCCATATCAACCTTATGATGAAGAATATATAAAAAATAGTTTTAGGCTGGTTGAGGAAGAAACGAATAAAAAATATCAACTTGTATCCTTAAATGCTCCCGGTTCAGGCCCAGCAAAATTCTTCATGGGTAAACTAAGAACTCCGCCCGCAGGAAGGCACTGGGCAGGAACTTTAGGTAAATCAATTGAAGAACTAGAAAAAGAAGGGCGAATAATAATTTCTAAAAATGATGTGCCAAGAGTAAAATATTATCTTGATGAAATGCCCGGTAAACCTTGTCAAACTATTTGGGTTGATGTGATTGATCCTCAATCTCAATCCAATGAGCGGATAGGTTATCCCACCCAAAAACCCGAAGCACTCCTTGAGAGAATAACTAAAGCCTCTTCCAACGAAGGCAACCTTGTCGCCGACTTCTTCTGTGGCTCAGGCACAACCTTGGCTGTTGCAGAAAAACTTGGCCGCAAGTGGATTGGCTCTGACCTCGGCAAGTTTGCAATTCATACTTCCCGCAAGCGGATGATAGGCGTCCAGAGGGAAATGAAGAAAGAAGGCAAAAACTACAGGGCTTTTGAAATTTTAAATCTCGGCAAATATGAAAGACAGCATTATATCGGCGTCAACCCAAGCCTTCGGGAAAAAGAGAAGCAGAAACAGATTGCAAAAAAGGAAAAGGCATTTTTGGAGCTAATCCTCCGCGCTTACCGAGCTGAGGCAGTTGAAGGGTTCAAAACCTTTCACGGCAAGAAATCCAGCAGGCTTGTGGCGGTCGGCCCGATTAACCTTCCTGTAACCCGCCTGTTTGTGGACGAGGTAATCAAAGAATGTCTTGCAAAAAAGATTTCAAAGGTAGATGTCCTTGCCTTTGAATTTGAAATGGGGCTTTTCCCGAATATTCAGGAAGAGGCAAAGAAAAAGGGCATTGATTTAGCCCTTAAATATATTCCAAGAGATGTATTTGACAAGAGGGCTGTAGAAAAGAATCAGGTTGTTTTCCATGATGTCTCATACATTGAGGTAAAACCTCATGTAAAAGGACATTCCGTTGCAGTAGAGTTGACTGACTTTTCGGTTTATTATAATCAGGATACCATCGCCAATGCAGAGGCAATATTAAAAAACGGCAAGAGCAAATTGGTAGTGGAAAATGGGAAGATTATAAAGGTGTCAAAGGATAAAGACGGCATTGTGAGTAGAGAAATTTTGACAAAGAAGTGGACTGACTGGATTGATTACTGGGCAGTGGATTTTGATTTTGAAAGCAAGAAAGAAGTTGTCCGAATAAAAAATGATAAGGGCGAGATAGAAGAAAGATGGACAGGGGATTATATTTTTGAAAACGAGTGGCAGTCCTTCCGCACAAAGAAGGAGCGCACACTGGAATTAAAGAGTATTTTCCACGAATGCACCAAAGGACGGCGCAAGATAGCGGTTAAGGTGGTTGATATTTTTGGGAATGATACTATGAAGGTGGTGGAGGTGAA
>CAYINK010000172.1:0-2024 GCA_964364765.1 uncultured Gammaproteobacteria bacterium | reverse complement strand
TGCGAGGAGTTCAGTATTAGCATCTCCTAGGTTGAACGACGAAGCAATCTGCTCATTTGTTAATTTTTTGTATTTTATCATTGATTTGTGGATTTGTGTTATTTGTGGATTTGTAATTTATTGATTCGTTAACCCGTTAATCCGTTAATTGGTATAATTGACCCATGATGCACGACCTCAACGCCTTCGCGGGCTTCCTGAAAGAGTACTTCTTTTCCCGGCTCCTCTCCTTTGGCCATTGGTTTGAAGGAATAAAAGACATAATAGTTGCCCTCCTGGTTGTGAAACGGGGAAAATATTCTTCGTCTTTCTTGAATACCTCCTTTTTTGTGCTGGTTGCCGCGGGCGTCATTGCCGGTCCCATCATCGCCGAAAACAATCCCTTCTCTCCCCTTTTAGGCCAACAATATGAGCCACAAAATCAGTCAACGGTTGTCTCATATAATCCGTATGAAACCGCCCTCTCAACCGTTATATCTTCCAAGCCCCGTGACAAAATTGTTGATTATTCCGTCGTATCAGGTGATGCTTTAGCTTCCATCTCAAAGAAATTCGGTATTTCAGTTGACACGGTTAAATGGGCAAATAACTTGAAAGATGATATGATAAAGCCCGATCAAATCCTTAAAATCGCACCAGTGACGGGAGTTGTCCATAAAGTAGTCTCGGGGGATACTGTCTATACCATCGCTAAAAAATATAGTACCACCGCTCAAGGCATCGTCAATTTCATCTTTAATGAGTTTACGGATCAAGACACTTTTGGGCTCCAGGTCGGGCAGATTATTTATGTGCCCGAAGGCGTCATTGAAGAAGAGAAACCCAAATATTTTGCCCCAACCTATGCACAAGTCCAGGCCGGTGTCAAAGGAACCTCGAATTTTATCTGGCCAACAAACGGAATCATTACTCAATATCCGGTCTGGTACCACATGGCGCTTGATATTGCTAATAATGCATTGCCACCGGTACTTGCCTCAGACACGGGAACGGTAACCTCTGCCGGATGTATTCAGTATGGATACGGATGTCACATCGTAGTTGATCACGCAAATGGCTTTCAGACGCTCTATGCACATCTTTCAAGCATCGCGGTATCAGCCGGACAAGTAGTTAATCAGGGACAGCAAATCGGCAACGTAGGATCAACCGGCCGCTCAACCGGCCCCCATCTTCACTTTGAAGTCAGGTCAGGAGGACAACTCCTCAATCCGCAGAATTATTTGAAATAATCCTCTCAATCGCTACCTCAAACGCCGCCTGCTTTAAAGGTTTCTTTTTCTTCACAGACTTATCCCAGATGGCGTTAAATGCACTTGTCATCATCGCTTGAAGACGTTTATTTACCTTATCTTCGCTCCATGTTTGCCCCTTCATGTTTTGGAACCACTCAAGATAAGAAACGGCAACACCCCCGCTGTTTGCTAAGACGTCGGGAACGATGATGACTCCTTTTTTGGTGAGATATTCATATGCTTCCTCAGTCACCGGACCGTTCGCCATCTCAACGATTATTTTTGCCTTTATTTTGTTCATATTTTGCCCATTGATGACATTTTCCAGTGCCGCGGGTACAAGTATATCCACGGGCAATTCAAGGAGCTCCTCGTTTGAAATTACCCGCCCTTCTTTGGTATCACATACCCCCCCTGAACAATAACATCCCGCCAAACTTCCCTTCTCCTTTTTACACTTGAGAACTAATTCTGTATCAAGTCCATTTTTGTCATTTGTAATTTGAGATTTAAAATTTATTTGTGATTTGTTATTTGTGATTTGTGATTTCGTAATTGCTCCCTTACTATCCGAAACAGCAATTACGTTAAATCCATTTTCCGTTGCAATCTTGGCAAAATAATAGCCCACATTTCCGAATCCCTGAACTGCAATGGTGGCCCCCCCTTTGTCATTGCGAGCGACCGAAGGGAGCGTGGCAATCTTTTCGCTTTTAGATTGCTTCGTCGCTGACGCTCCTCGCAATGACACGTTATTTGATTTTGCGAGTAATGCTCGCAAAATCATAA
>CAYINK010000171.1:0-2043 GCA_964364765.1 uncultured Gammaproteobacteria bacterium | reverse complement strand
GTCTATTTCTTAATAGACACAAAGATAAAGCTCATATGAAAAAAGTCGGTATAGATGCAAGACTCTATTCTCAAACAGGGGTAGGCACCTACCTGAGAAATTTTATCCATGAGCTTTCAGTACATCCTCCCAAAGACATCACTTTTTATATATATGTACTCCCAACCGATGAGGAAAAATTATTCCCGTTACCCTCAAACTTTATCATACGAAAGGCCCCGTATTTATGGCATTCTTTTTCGGAACAATGTGCATTCTTAAAAATCCTCAATGATGACCATCTTGACCTCATGCACTTTACTTATTTCGGATATCCGGTATTTTATAGAAGGAAATTTATTGCAACGGTCCACGACCTTACCCCTCTATTATTTAAAACAGGAAAAGCATCGACAAAAAATCCCCTTATCTATGGCATAAAACACTTTTTCTTCAAGCACATCCTACGTTCTCAAATTGAAAACGCCGTATCAATCATTACTCCAACAAAGACGGTCAAAAATCAAATCATTCAAGTATATGGATCTCATTTAAAAGATAAAATAATTCCTCTCCACGAAGGAATTGGGTATGAACTTGCGCAAACCAAAGAAAACGAATCTCTTAAGTTCCGTTATCAAAAACCTTTTTTTATCTATGTTGGCAATTTTTATCCGCATAAAAACATAAAAAGACTTGTCGAAGCTTTTACCGGTGTTATGACGTGGCACCAACTCATCCTCATCGGCCCTCGAGATTATTTTGCGACTTCAATATTGCAATATATCAGGCAATGCAACATAGAGGCCCGCATCATCATCGTCGATAACGCAACGACTGCGGATCTTGTTTTCTTTTATAAACACGCACAAGCCCTTATTCACCCATCCCTGTCTGAGGGATTTGGTCTGCCTATCATTGAAGCCACATATTTTAATCTTCCCATCATCGCCTCCAGCATTCCGGTTTTTCAAGAACTTCTCAAGGGTCGATATACTTCATTTAATCCTCACGATACCGCGGACATTCAAAATAAAATTACAAACTTCATCTCCCATCCTCTCAAGGCAGATTACGGATCAATATTGACTCAATATTCATTCAAGACCATGGCTCAGAATACAATTTCTCTCTATCAGGAAGCCTTGGAATCAAAAGAAAAGATATGAAGACGGCAATTGTGTATGACTGGATTGACCGGTGGGGAGGGGTTGAGCGGCTTTTGTTAGAACTCCACAACCTATTTCCTGATGCAGATTTTTTTACCTCATCAGTTGATCTTCAAAAAGCTCCCTGGGCAAAACGGCTTATCGTCAAAACTTCATTTCTCCAATATCTTCCTGATTTTATAAAAAAAAGCAGGATTGCATCACTCCTTTTTTATCCTTTTGCCTTTGAATCATTATCATTTGAAGGGTACGACCTGGTCATATCGGTCACCTCATCTTTTGCAAAGTCTATTATCACCAAGCCGCAAACAAAGCACATTTGTATCCTTCTCACCCCAAGTAGGTATCTTCTTTTGTATCCTCACCCTTTTGAGAAAGGATTATTTTCATTTCTCCTTAAGTCCTATCTTTCTTTCATGCGCAGATGGGATAATATCGCCGCACAAAGACCTGATCAAATCATCGCAATATCTCACGAGGTGTCAAAAAGATGTAAAACATACTATCACCGTGAGAGTACGGTCATATATCCTCCATTTGATGTGAATTATTGGATGAGTTTGAAGAATTCCTTGAACCCTCAATCCCGGTTATTACCTAAGGGGTGGGGTACATATTATCTGGTAGTTTCCAGACTCGAACCGTACAAAAAAGTGAGTCTAGTTATCGATGCATTTAACCAATTACCTCAAAATAAGCTGGTGATTGTGGGAAAAGGATCTCTTTTAGCCCGATACAAAAGTAATTCCCGGGAAAATACCATCTTTCTTCAAGACGTAGACGATTCCCAACTTGCGTCGTTATATACCAACGCAAAGGCCCTCATCATGATGCAGGAGGAAGATTTCGGATATACCGCCCTACTCCTGTTTCGTTAATCAATCGTGCATCAATA
>CAYINK010000170.1:0-2150 GCA_964364765.1 uncultured Gammaproteobacteria bacterium | reverse complement strand
ATAAATAAACAAATCAATGATTAATTTTAAATTAATTCATAATATCAAATGAACATCCTCTTCTCCGGACGAGGCTGGTTGACGTCGTAAAAGATACAATTTACGACGTTATGTGTCTTTCTTCCCTGATATAGATATGTCCTATTTTTATCAATTTTGCCGAAGGCTAAAAAAACAACAGTAATCAAATAAGGGAAGGAGACCATGGCGCTTCTCCTCCCATACTCTCTTCATAATGTGCATCGGATGCATCATTCAAAGTGGTTTATTCTTGAGGAATTGACAAGAATCGATCTGAAGTGAGCCCTTCTCTTCCATACTGGTGGCAGTATGTTAAATTTAGAGTATTAAATGGCGCTAAACTGTTACTTTTGAGGCTAGGATTATGTCTATGATATGGTAATAGGGAGGGGTTTAGCTTATTGTATCAATTAAATCTGTAGTTTTTGAAGCTAGTTCTATGTACTTATCCACAAAAAAATTCCTATAGTTTATCTATCCTATAGTACTATAGGCTATTTATACTATAGGATATATTATTCACGTCCGTATACTACTCCTCTATTCCCTCTTTTTCTCTCTCACCAATTAATCGTCAAAATAACTATTCCAAGCACAAAAATCAATACAAAAAGATACTCGCGGACAGTCTCCTTGAAAAGCCGTTCATCAAGATGAAGGTACACGAGCCCACCTACGCTGTAATAAACCGAGGAAAGAAGAAGGGCCATGATAGAGCTTTGAAGTGGGATAAATGAGGCCAAAAGGCCCACTTGAAATAGAATAAAGCCAACTAACAACCCCAAATGAACCACGTGCTTTTCCCAGTGCATTTCAAGCTTGATGCTCCAGAACAAGTGAGTGGCCATAACCGATCCAAGGACAAAAAAGAGAAGACCTCCCAGAAAGAAATTTAATTTTAAAGAAAGAATGAGGTTGGCAAAAAGAAACACCATGAGCGATTGATAAAAATAGTTTACCGAAAAAGCGGCCCGATAGAGTTGAAGGCTCTTCTCTACTCCGACGTTGAAAATATTGGACACCAAAAACATGGCATAGACGGATATGGAATAAAAAATAATAAAAGGTATCCGGGTAATCCAGCGGGTCGGGAAAAGAAAATAAAAAAAGTAGAAAGAAATCGTCACCAATATCGGCATCAGGAAGAGGGTGACCCATTCGATATGACTGATTCCTTCATAGATGGAAAAATAGGTACATACGTATGCGGCTAAGATAAAAATAGGAATAAAAAGCCATGCTTTATCAAAAAAGAAAAAGGTGGACACCAGTAAAAGAAGAGTTAATATGAGGGTGCTGATGATAAATCGCGTCCGTTTTTCTATCTTTTCAATCCAGGTAACATTTAATTTCATCATAATTCAAGGTTGCTGAAAACTTCATGCACATCATCCAATTCATCCAAAGCATCTATGAGTCCTAATACTTGTTTTGCATTTTCCTCTTTCGATAATGAAACAAGGGTTTGGGGCTTGAAAAAAATCTCCGTGGACCGGGGTTTCACTTTTTCGAGATGTTCTTTGATCCGACCAAACAGTTCAAAAGGAATGTAAACATAAAAGGATGTTTCATCTTCATCGAAGTCTATGGCTTTCAGGCTTTGGGCAAACTCAAATACATCCTCTTCTTTATTTCCGACGAGATCAAAAGTAGCTTTAGCACAGTGTTGAAAAAGATAGGCAACCGAATGTTGGCTCCCCAACTTTCCCCCGTGTTGTTCAAAGCAGTTCTTTATCTCGCTCACCGTGCGGTTGGGATTATCGGTGGTGGCATGGATCATGATGGCAACTCCGTGAGGGGCAAATCCCTCATACATGACCTCCTTTAAAAAATGTTTATCACTCCCCGTCCCCTTCTCAATTGCCCGCTGGATATTTTCCTTGGGCATGTTGGTCGCTCTTGCCTTCTCTATGGTAAGCCTTAATTTGAAGTTATGGTCAGGGTTTCCTTCATTCCCTCCCTCAACTACTGCCAAAGTGATAAGACGAGAAAGCTTGGCAAAAACTACACCCCGAGCTTTATCGGTTACCTCTTTCTTCCGTTTTATATTGGCCCATTTAGAATGACCTGACATAATTACAAATTCAAAAATATTAAATTTAAAACTCAAATCAAATTTAAAATTTAAA
>CAYINK010000169.1:0-2170 GCA_964364765.1 uncultured Gammaproteobacteria bacterium | reverse complement strand
AATCATTACACCCATTGACCCAATGACTCCGATAAAATACTTCTGTTTTTTTTGATGATATAATATCGTTCTTACAAAAAGGACAGGTATATGTGGGATGAATTTTCTGTATTTTTTTGTGCATAATTATCTCCTGCACTAAGTATAGTCCTTTATTTGAGATTATGATGACTGACGGTCGTACATCGTACCTTGCTATAATAGATAAATGGAACACGGAGTAAAAACGCTTTCAAGTATTAGGAGATATTATTTATTCCAGTTTTTCCATAACATTGCATTTTTTTCACCCGTCATCGTCCTTTTTTGGCAGGCGAATGGGTTGAGCATGACTCAAATCATGCTTCTTCAGTCGATCTATTCACTGGGGATTGTTATTTTGGAGCTCCCCACAGGTGCTTTTGCCGATTATTTTGGAAAAAAGAAAAGCTTAATGATTGGTTCATTGCTATGGACTATTGGGCTTATAGGTTACGGATTTAGTCATACTTTTTGGCAGTTTGCCATAGGTGAGCTTATGGTTGGAGTTGGGTCTGCATTTATATCAGGGGCAGACCGCGCATATATTCACGAGTTACTTAAAGAGATAGGGAGAGAGAAGGAGTTCATGAAAGTTGAGGGGAAAGCCAGAGGAGTAATCCAAATTGCACAAGCAGTTGGAAATCTAGTTGGAGGCTTGATAGGATCGATATCACTAGGATTGACTTTGATTGCGACGGGTCTCTCGACTTTTATTGGTTACCTCGTTGGAGATTCATTTCCTGGCATAAAAAAAGAACCGAAAGAAGGGAGATCAAGTTACTTTCAAATAATCAAAGAGAGCATCGTATTGGTGAAAAAAAATAACAGACTCCTATGGCTCACATTATTTTTTGCAACATTTAATGGTCTTGTATGGCCTCTTATTTTCTATTCACAGCCCTATTTGCAAATGTTAGGTGTTCCTGTATATTTCTTTGGATTAATTTTCGCCGGATTTAATCTCATCTCAGCGCTGGGATCAGCCCACACTCTTCAGTTTGAGAAGCTAACAAATAATTGGACATTTTTTATCATGAGTCTTACTATTGTTGCATCATTATTATTGCTCGGATTATTTCCAAGCATATATATTTTCCCCTTAACACTTATATTTTTAATGTTTGTTTTTATGAATCAAACAATTATTACCGATCAAGTATTAAAGATAGTTCCGTCAAATAAAGCCACAACTATTTTGTCTTTTCAAAGCCTTGTAAGAAGAGTATTGTATGCAGTCGTTGGTCCCATTTTAGGTATGGTTACCGATAATTTTGGTATACAAAACGCCCTCGTTAGCTACGCTTTTGTTACTTTATTTTTCTTGGGTATATTAGTCATTACGGAAAAAAGATTTGTGTAAATTGAGTGTATAATTCAGTATGAAAGTAATAATAATAACTGGTCCACCTGGAGCAGGAAAGAGTACAATAAGTAATTTGTACGCACAACAACGGCCAAAATGTGTTCGAATTGAAACGGATGATATACGGCACATGGTGATAACGCCTCATATGGCTCCTTGGCAAGGAGAGGAAGGAAAAAGACAATTGAACCTGGGAATTCAGAATACCTGCATGTTGGCTCATGAATTTTTGAAAGCAGACTTTGAAGTTGTAATTGCCGATTTCTTAACCGAATACACTTTCCCATTTTACAAAGAATCTTTTGAGAAATGTGACCTAAAAATTATTCAACTTACTGCAAAGTTTGATGAATTGAAAAAGAGATTTGTTCAGCGTGGAAAAACTATAACTGAAGAAGAGTTTAAAATGCTATTTGACATGCAAGAAAAATTTACTCATTACGATTTTCAAATTGATAATACCTTACTTTCTCCCGAAGAAACGGTAAACAAAATTAAAGAAATAATCTCAAAATAATATAGAAGTTCTAGAAGTCATTTCAATACCTATGAATATGGATTGTCATTGCGAGCACCGTAAAATTATTTAAATAAATTTTACGGTGTAAACCAGGCGTTCACCCTGTAAAATTTTATGAAATTTTACATGGGAAGCAATCTATCTAAACAATGAGATTGCCGCGTCGTCCTCCGAATCGGAGGACTCCTCGCAATGACATTCAACAAGATAATAAAATGAATTCTATCTTTTATCTCCACAGAGAGAATTTGCGAGTTAACTCATTT
>CAYINK010000168.1:0-2178 GCA_964364765.1 uncultured Gammaproteobacteria bacterium | reverse complement strand
GACCCCATCCGCGATTATCTTTCACAACCGCATTGGTTCTTGCGAGACTCGGCTTTTTCACCAGATTTTTATGAAAACTATTTTCAAGCAAAATTTTTTCTTGAAAAAGAAAAACAATTGTCCGACTTTTCCGGAGGAATTCTCATAACTACTACTGCCATTAAGAATATACTTAATGCCTTCGGCAACCTCTACCTGTCCGACTTTAACGAAAAAGTAAATGCGGATAATTTTTATCTGAAGACACAACTCTATGCGGAAAAAGGTTTCTTTCCCGGCTCAACTCAAAAAAAGAGCTTTCTCTCCGCCCTCACGCGGCAGATTCTGACCAGTCTTGATTCCATTCCCGAATTGGAACTTATCAAACAAGTGTATAAGTCTGCCGAAGAAAAACAATTGGTCTTTTATATTGAAGATCCGGATCTTCAAAAAGTTATCGATTCCTATTATTGGGCAGGGCGCATCATCGAACCCCACTGTCCTCCCAAAATTGATAACTGCTATACCGATTTTCTTTTTCCTTACGATGCCAACCTCGGGGTTAATAAGGCGAACTTTTTTATGAACCGCGCCATGGAGGTAAAAATAAATATCGACACCGAAGGCATTGTACATAGTTATCTTAATATCAAATTCAAAAACGAGTCGATTCAGGATATATTTCCCGGCGGTTCATATCAGAACTATTTTCAGATACTTATCCCTCGAGATAGCCTTGTGAAGAAGATTATGATTGACGATCGTCAACTTGATCAATACGATCAAGATATGGCACAATTTAAAAAAATAGGCTTTTTCTTTGACGTGCCTATTCAATCGAAAAAAGAAGTAAGTATCGAGTATCAATCCATTAAAAGCTTCAAAAAAGGAAAGTCAATATATCAATTTCTTCTCCAGAAACAAATCGGCTCTATAAATAATGATATTAATCTTGAAATTACTCTTCCCTCCAATATGTTTTCAGTTAATCAAAACTTTTCTGCTCTTGTTAAAAATAACCAAATCCTCTATAATACTGAGTTATCAGCAGATAAAATTTTTTTTATTGAACTGCTTAAAGATTAATATGAAAAAAAGTGCTCAAAACACCTCAAACCAAATCGGTCTTTCGGTTACCAACAGAACAGTTTTAGGGAAACAGGTCAGGAAATTAAGAAAAGAGGGAACCCTTCCGGGAAATGTCTACGGAAATGATTTTAAATCGGTAGCAGTCAGTATGAAGTATTCCGATTTTGCGCATGTCTATAAAATTGTTCATGAGACAGGTGTTGTCTATTTGCAACTTGATAAGAACGAGATTCCGGTCATGGTGAAACATATCCAAAGGCACCCGCTTGATTCAAGTGTGCTTCATGTTGATTTCAGAAAGGTTGACCTTACTAAGAAAGTAGTCGCCGAAGTTCCCGTCAAGGTTGTGGGCGTATCCGAGGCAGTTGCTCAAAAGGGAGGAGTTCTTCTCCATCAATCATCCCATCTTTCGGTTGAAGCACTTCCTCAAGATATACCAAACGCAATTGAGGTGGATATTTCCGTCCTCAAAGAACTTGGCCAGGACATCAAGGTATTAAACCTACCCAAGAATGAAAAATACTCAGTCACTACAGATGCAAATAAGGTAATTGTATCCGTCACCGCTCATAAAGAAGAGAGTGTTATAGCCGAAACAACCGCAACTGCGGCTCCTGAAGTCATTACTGCGAAGGTTGATGCTGAAGACGCAGTTGAGGCTCCTGAAGGAAAAGAAGGAAAGAAAGAAAAAGAAGAGGTAAAAGAACCAGTTAAAAAATAATATGACCATAATTAAAACAGAGTTTGCCCTAGCCCTCAATCAGGTAGCCGGAGAACGCGGTATCTCCCCCGATGAGGTTATTGAATCCATCGAGTTGGCCCTCGTTGCCGCATACAAAAAAGAATATCAGGGAAAAGAAGAGGAAGTATTGACTTCCAAACTCAATCGGGAGACGGGTGAATCTAAAATTTTCAAAGAAGATAAAGATATCACTCCGCCCGGATTTGGACGCATTGCCGCGCAAACTGCGAAACAGGTTATTTTGCAAAAGATTAGGGAAGCTGAGAAACGCACGGTTATTATTCACTATAAAGGGCAAGTTGGCACTGCCATCCGTGGCCGAATCATTCGATTTGATGGCTACAACGCCCACATGGATATTGGTAAGG
>CAYINK010000167.1:0-2188 GCA_964364765.1 uncultured Gammaproteobacteria bacterium | reverse complement strand
AAGGGATATAACTGGCCTGATCCGCATCCTGACGTAATTGCAACCTTCAAAAGACTCCGAGAAAATGGGGTAATTGTTAGTTTATGTACCGGTAAGGGGACTTTTGCTATAAAAAATATCGTTGAAAAAGCTCATTTGGACAATGTGCACATAGGCGATGGAGGAGCAATCGTCATTGACTACATTCATAACTCAGTAATTACCCAACATGTTATAAATAAAGAAAAAGTTATAGAGATTGTGAAACTTTTATTGGCTAATAATGTATATGTAGAGCTTTATACGAAAGACGGATACTACGTTCAGGAAGATTGTGTTGGGAACAAGACCATAAAGCACTCAGCTATTCTCTACCGTGAACCCTTTCTTGTCAAAGATCTTCTTGAAACCGCAAGAGATATTTACGTAGTCAAAATCATGCCGGTTGCAGACAATGAGGAAGACAAAAAAAGAGTAATCAACCTTTTTCAACCGTATGCTGTCGACCTAACATTACAATGGGGTGTTCATCTAACCGCTCTTCCCTATCAATTTGGGATAATCACTATGAGCGGTATCTCAAAAGTGCAAGCGGCACGTGTGATTTCAGAACATACAAATATTTCATTAAACGAAATGCTTGGAGTAGGTGATGGTATGACCGACTGGCAATTTATGGAAATTTGCGGATATGCAGGGGCTATGGGGAACGCATCACAAGAATTAAAAGACAAAGTAATTGCAAAAGGACAAAATGGCTACATCGGCAAGAGCGTAGACGAAAATGGATTACTGGACATCCTTACGCATTTTAAAGTTATATAATAAAATAATTATCAGTATTTTTTTTCTATGAAAAATGAACAATTCATCGCGATATTTGTTATTCTCGTCTTTTTCGGATTTATTGTTTTTGCATATGTAACTTCACAAAAAAAAGCAGACACTGCTTTACAAGTTGAGACGAGTCAGAGCTCTTCAAGCGAGCAAACAGTGATACAATTACCTACGCCTGATATGAAAATCAAAAAAAACAAAACCTATACCGCGCTCCTCACCACAACAGAGGGGGATATAACCATTGCGTTAAATGCAAAGGAAACTCCTATCACCGTGAACAACTTCGTAGATCTTGCAAAAAAGAAATTCTATAACAATACCATTTTCCATCGTGTTATCAAAGGCTTTATGATCCAAGGGGGAGACCCGGAGGGTACCGGTCGGGGAGGACCAGGATATAAATTTGATGATGAAAAGTTTGAAGGGGATTACACGCGAGGGACTGTTGCGATGGCTAACTCAGGCCCTAATACAAATGGTAGCCAGTTCTTTATCATGCATAAAGATAATAATCTTCCCAAAAATTACATAATCTTTGCCAAAGTTACGAAAGGGTTGGATATAGTTGATAAGATTGCTGAAGGTGCGGTTGAAGCGGGAGGAGAGGGATCAACACCCAAAAAGCCGGTGACTGTTGAGAAAGTGACGATAACTGAGGATTAGGAACAAGCTGTATTTATTGTTCTAGATTGTCATTGCGAGCCAAATATATTATAGCGAAGCAATCTTTATGACTTTAAGATTGCCACGTCGTCCCGCTAAGCGGGACTTCTCGCAATGACATAATTAGGCTTAAAGAAAGTTTCTACGCAATATAATATCCCCGAGCGAAGAGGGAAAGCAGTATAAAGGAAAGAACAATACTTATTCCTACATATACGATTTTAAACACTTTATTTTTTATTCCTGACATCGCAATAAACAAAGGGAAAAGCGGCAGAACATAACGGGGGAAGCCGGTCAATGTTCCTGACATCATCGGCACTAACATTCCCAAAACAGTGAATGCAAGGTAAGAAAGTCGGATTTTCTGCTTCCACATAATATAAATCAGCATTACTCCAAACCAGAACATTGCAAACTCTAAAAGTGCAATCCACCAATCATATTGAACAGGAGAGACAGTAAAAAGAATTTTAAAGTATCTATATATCAGTTGAGGAGGGAGGATGATAGAGTTAACGGCGCGACCGTTACTCAATTCTCCCTGAGCTTGCAGAAAGTAGATCGGATTACCCCACCGAAAAAAATTATAAATCGAATAGCTGATTGTCCCAAGGGGAATGAGGAGAATCCCCAAAAGATCTTTCATATTTTTTTGTTTTTGTTTGATGTATTCAATAAGCAGTACCGGTAATAAGATAATACC
>CAYINK010000166.1:0-2201 GCA_964364765.1 uncultured Gammaproteobacteria bacterium | reverse complement strand
TATTGGGAAGTCATTCCGAACGTGTATTTTACGGGTGACTCGGCGAAAAAGGATGAAGACGGATATTTTTGGATCATCGGTCGCAATGATGACGTAATCAAAGTATCCGGCCACCGCTTAGGCTCGGCGGAGATTGAGAGCGCCTTTGTAGCTCACCCTTCGGTTGCCGAAGCCGCGGCCATCGGCAAACCTCATGAAATCAAGGGTGAGTCCATCAAGGTCTTCGTCATTTTGAAACATGGCATAGAAGCCACAGATAAGCTCAAAGATGAGTTAAAACAACAGGTAAGAACCATGATTGGCCCCATAGCAACTCCTGATGAAATCACGTTCGTAGATAAACTGCCGAAAACAAGAAGTGGGAAGATTATGAGGCGCGTGCTCAAGGCTCAGGAGCTTGGGTTGCCTGTGGGGGATACTTCAACCTTGGAAAATTAGTCTAACTCAATCCGCCTTCACTCATGTTCATCTCGTGGTCTACGTCCACGCAGATGAATATTCGTTTCGGACGGATAAGGCCGATTAATCCCGATTTCATCGGGAAAATCGGCCTAAAAAAACGCACCCTGCCTTCACCAATGTGGGAAAACAGGGTGGCGCATATTAGCGACCTAAAGTATATATTTAACCAGGAAACATCTGTGACTCGTTAAACCAGCTCAAGCGGAAAAGGGTTAAAAGGTCTCTTAAGATGCTCATATTATTTCTCCTTTCAAAAATTTATAACCTGCTTCGTAACGTCCTTCAGACTGCTTTGATATTTTGTCAGGATTATTTTAGACTTGAGTTCTAGAAACTCTCCTCTTTTGTTTGCCCGGGTCCCGACCAAATTTTGAAAAAGCGTTTGTTGGACGTAACTTATAATATTTCTGAAGAGAACTTAATTTTTTCTCTTCATAATATCAGAATAGACTATATATTTTTATTTGTCAAGTGGTATTTTATCTTATAGTTAATTTAAAGAAGACTAACACTATTCTCCGCCAAATAGATTGCGAAAGAGTTGAACTAAAGCTTCAGGGGATTCAACGTTGTTTAAATCTGCTTCTTCAACTCCTAATTCTTGAAGCATCGAAATATACGTTGCATTATCTACCTTATTACCTAATAAACGGACGGTTTGAATTGATTGAAGTTTGAGTATTAATTCTAATAAATGCCCGCTTATTCTGCTTCCTCCTAAGTTTTTTTTCATAATTTCGATGAGTAAGCTAATATTTTGTTCCTTCATTAACTCTGCTAATGGTAATCTATACAAATCTTTTGAAATTTTTTCAAGCTTGGCCTGCTCATCTGTCTGATCTTCAATCATTTGAAAGAAATCAAACGCAGACCTATTTGGATCAGTTTTTAACCATTCCTGAGTTTCACTTAAGGATTTTTGTATTGACAAATCGTCGGATTTTAATAAACCGGTAGATAGAGAAAAAGTAAAAGATAGATCTGGTATGGGGACTGTTATTCCAATTGATTTCTGTAGCTTTTGCATTTTTTGCATGTCATCTTCAGACAAATTAAAGAACCATACAATAACCTCATCAGCTGCATGCGTGGGGCGAACGACTCGTACCGTTGCAGTATTCGATAATGTGGCATCTTCTATGGCTTTGGTTGTAATGGCAACCTCCCAATTAATATATTCATCTCCGAAACTTCTTCCATATTTAGTATTTGCGGTTTTAAGTTGATCTGCATCTATATTGATACATGCCCATTTCCCGTTATTTTTTATACATTCGGAAAACTCTCCGATCAATACTTTTCTTGTCTCATTGTTTAATATAGGAAGACCAGTAAGATTATCCACTGATCTTGCCCCAGCAGGTAACCAACTTACATCCTTAAATTTTGGATTAGAGTGTAAAGGAAGTCCCTGTCTCACTAGCGCATATTTCCACGCACCATGATTTACTAATTGTTGTTCTTCCATTTTATGAGTTTATCAAATTAAAAAATATCGATTCTAAATCAATGGAACGATAAATCGATCCTCTACATATATCTTCTCTTATTACGCAATATATCTATTATACTCAAATTATGAAGAAAAAAAATATCAAACAGCTTTGTCAACTCCTCCGCTACGATATCCTTACTTCGACAACGGCCGCAAAGTCAGGACATCCGACTTCGTCGCTTTCAGCGATGGAGCTCATGGCTACCTTATTTTTTGGCGGATTTTTGATTCAGGATATCCATGA
>CAYINK010000165.1:0-2224 GCA_964364765.1 uncultured Gammaproteobacteria bacterium | reverse complement strand
GCTGGGTGCAACTGGGAATGGAAGTGATATGGTTTTTGCTGTACCATTTGGTTTTGAGATAGCAGAGAGCGATAGACAAAAGGCGGCTCGCCTTGGCTATATTGGTAACTATACAAGACTCGGGAACTCTTGCTGGTTCACCAATCTTGATCACGGACGTCGTCACCAACCATTGCCACTCATGACCATGGAAGAAAATTTGAAATACAGTAAACACAAACAAATCAAAGGCAAAAAAGCGTATGATAAATATGACAATTACGATGCCATAGAAGTGTCATTCACTGATGCCATCCCGAGTGATTATGACGGCGTAATGGGCGTGCCAATCAGTTTTCTTTATAAATATAATCCAGATCAGTTTGAAATTTTAGGTGCAAATCGTGGTGTAAACCAAGACTCAAATGGCATTTATGGCAGAGGCTCTTATTTGAATAAAAAAGAAACATTTAAGAGATTATTTATAAAACATAAGAAAATATAATATGAAAGGAATTATTTACATAATGACAACAGCTGTCTCTGGTTTGATAAAAATCGGACAAACAGGCACAAGCAATTATCAAGAGCGAATGCGAAACCTTGAAGCAAATGGTTATTACAATGTTGCCGGACTTAAGAGATTTTTTGCAATTGAACTTGAGGATTATACCGAGAAAGAAACTCTTTTAAACGATATCTTCAATAAACACCGAGTTGGTGAGAGTGAGCTATTCGCTCTTGATCAAGAATTGATTCGTCAACTTTTGCTTTCATTTAAAGGTAAAGTTATTTACCCTGAAAACATTGATCAAGAAAAAGAGTTTGACGAAGTCTCAAAAGTGAGAAGACAGGGCAGGCTGTTCAGTTTTTACAAAAAAGGCTTGAAAAATGGCGACGAGATTATTTTTAAAGATGATGAGAAAATAACAGCGAAAATTGTCGGCGAACGAGAAGTAGAATATGGTGGTCAGATTTGGAAGTTATCTCCGCTCGCATACAAACTTTATGAACAACGAGGCGAGTTGAACGAGAGCGGAGCTTATGCGGGCGCGGATTACTTCAAATATAAAGGTAAGAAATTAAGAGATTTGCCCGATATTGTTAATTAAAAATAAGAAAGTCAAAAAATAGTTGGCTTTGGAGAAGGAAACAATAAGTTTTTGGAGGTAGAAAATATATGGACAAACAGAAAATAAAAAAGTTAATTGAAGATAGTGGAATGATTACTCACAAAAAAGTGATAGATGTTTTGCGTGAACAGGGGTGGAAACTTTTGATTAGTCCTTATTATTACGACAACATTTCAAATGCCATTAGAGAGATAGATATTATTGCTGAAAAACAATTTACCTCTATTGATAATTGGAGTCAATCCAGTGTTCAGATTAATGTTCAGTTATTTATAGAATGTAAATACATAAAACAAGAAATTGTTTTTTGGTTTGACAATAAAGACATTGATAGAGCTGTATCAAAAATGGAGAAAAATAGCGGATTAGAAATATTACATAAAAGACATGGAGCGGACATAACAATAGACAAATTTCATTGTTTAACAAATGATAAAGTCGCAAAACTTTTTTCCGCCAACGCAAACAAGGATGATGTTATATATAAGGCAATTACTCAGTGCTTAAATGCTCAAATTTATTATGATCAGTGGTATGATTGTCCGATACATTTTGGTTTCCATGAGTACAAAGAAGTTGCCACAAGAATATTAAAATTCCCAATAATTATTTGTGATAATTTTGATAATTTAATTAAGGTGGATTTTGACGAAAAAGATAAAAAGCTTTACCAAACTGATTCAATTAGCGATTCTTTTCAGGTTGAAACGAATTATACTTTTTTGGACAAAAGTCAAAAAGCAAAAACGGAATATTTCTTAATTGATTTATTGAAATTGGATAATATAAGCACCTTTTTAGAAAAATTAACAGAAGAAATAAAGGCAGTTATGCACTCAGTAGATCTTAAGAGAAGAATTTCTCAAAACTAAAGAAATGCGAGAAATAAGATAAAAACAATATGAAAAATAA
The DNA here is from genome assembly GCA_964364765.1 of uncultured Gammaproteobacteria bacterium. Taxonomy (GTDB): domain Bacteria; phylum Patescibacteriota; class Microgenomatia; order UBA1406; family GWC2-37-13; genus YC2-FULL-38-9. Next base: position 200 of record CAYINK010000165.1, on the reverse strand, counting down.
TAATAATTCTGGCGAAATAATTATTTATGAAGGCGCGGATGGGGCGCCTAGTATTGAGGTGCGTGTTGAGGGTGAGACGGTGTGGCTTTCGAAAAAGCAATTAGAAATAAAAAAGTAAAAAAATATGAATGAACTTATAAACATCAAAGTAATTCAAAAAGATTTTAATGGCGAGAAAAAGCGATTTGTTAATGCTCGCG
>CAYINK010000164.1:0-2265 GCA_964364765.1 uncultured Gammaproteobacteria bacterium | reverse complement strand
ATAAACTTGCCTCCTTCGGGCTTACGCCCGATGGTTTCAAGTAAAGTATTATGAACAAAAAGCTAAAAATCGTGGGAATTTGCGGCAGTTTGAGAAAAGAATCCTTAAATAGAAAAGCATTAAATGCATCAAAAAAATTCTTCCCCGAAGATGTGGCGTTTGAAATCGTTGAGATAGGGGATATGCCTTTTTTTAATCAGGATCTTGAATTAACTCTCCCTGAAAGTGTCGTGAAGTTTCGAGAAAAGATACAATCTGCGGACGGCATCCTTTTTGCCATGCCGGAATATAACTATTCTGTCTCCGCCGTTCTCAAAAATGCCATTGAGTGGGGATCTCGACCTTATGGTAAAGCAGTGATGAATGGAAAGCCTGTTGCGATCATGGGGGTTTCAACGGGTATGTTAGGGACAGGGAGAGCACAATATCATCTGCGCCAAATATGTGTCCAAGTCAATATGTACCCTCTCAACAAACCTGAAGTTATGATCCCTTTAGGTCTGGATAAATTTGATAAAGATGGAAATCTGACAGATATTCACTCAAAAGAAAAGATTGAAAAACTAGTGGGAGCACTTATTGTTTGGATAAGAAAATTTTTGTAAATATAAAATGACTAAACTTATTCCACCAAAGCTAAAAAAAGGAGACATCATAAGGATTATTACCCCTTCGCGTTCTTTGATGTTAATAGGAGAAGAAACAAAAAAAATAGCTCATACGCGATTTGAAGATATGGGGCTCACATTATCTTTTGGAATACATGTAGAAGAAAGCGATGAATTTGCATCCTCCGCAATTCAATCAAGAATAGACGATCTCCATGATGCATTCGCAAATAGGAATGTAAAGGCAATTCTTACGGTTATAGGTGGCTTTAACTGTAATCAGTTACTTCGATATGTTGACTGGAATTTGATAAAAAATAATCCAAAAATATTTTGCGGATACTCTGATATCACAGCCCTGAATAATGCAATCTATGCGAAAACAGGTTTAGTAACATATTCAGGACCCCATTATTCCTCTTTCGGTCAAAAACTTCACTTCAATTATACACTTGAATATTTTAAAAAATGTTTATTTTCAAATGAGCAGTTTGATATTGTAGCTTCGAATGACTGGAGTGATGATACTTGGTATTTTGATCAAGAAAAAAGAGAACTTATTTCAAATAAAGGATTCTTAGTCATTCATGAAGGACAGGCCACGGGTACGATTGTAGGAGCTAATTTATGTACCTTAAATTTATTACAAGGAACTGAATATATGCCAAGTCTAAAAAATTCTATTCTTTTTATTGAAGATGACTATGAATCAGCTCCTCATACATTTGATCGCGACCTTCAATCGCTTATACACCAATCATGTTTTAAAGAAATAAAAGGAATGGTAATAGGCAGATTTCAGAAAGTCAGCAAAATGACTGATGATTTATTAAAGCAAATTGTTGAAACAAAAAAAGAACTAAAGAATATCCCGATTATTGCCGGTATTGATTTCGGTCACACCGACCCAAAGATTACTTTTCCTATTGGAGGAACAGCGATGATGAAGGCTTCAGATAATCAGGTACAATTACGAATACAAGACCATTAACCTTGCCTCAATCTAACCTCAACAGCCCATCCATGGCTATTTTGTGGTAATATAATACCTCTGGAAACGATCATAAAGTTTTCTCAAGTCTCCTTTGACTTTGGGCATGCCAAAACCATTCTCGACGAAGTTAGCTTTTCTGTCCGAAGTGGCATGAAAGTTGCTCTTATGGGTCAAAACGGGGCGGGGAAAAGCACTCTCTTTAAACTCATTACTCGGGCAATTGAACCTACCTCAGGAACTATTTCTGTCGATAAACGACTTGTAGTTGCAACGGCTCATCAAGTCATCGCACCCGCTGATATGACCCTCACTGTGGAGGCATATTTTCAAAAATGGCTCGGAGGAGTTGAGCTACATGAATTGCAACGCAGGTTGAGTACTGTCTTAGCCGTCGTAAACTTGAAAGCGCCACTGGACAAAATTATTAAATCTTTTTCCGGTGGGCAACAAGCACGTTTACTTTTGGCGTCAGCCCTCATCCAGGACCCGGACCTCCTGTTACTTGATGAACCTACAAACAATCTTGATCACACCGGCATCGCACACCTTACCAACTTCCTCATGAATTACAAAAAAAGCGTGGTGGTTATTTCCCATGACGCGGAGTTCTTGAATGCCTTTACTGAAGGAATTTTATATTTGGATTCTCATACCAAAAAAGTA
>CAYINK010000163.1:0-2282 GCA_964364765.1 uncultured Gammaproteobacteria bacterium | reverse complement strand
AAATACGCCTCACTCCTCGCCTTCGTCGCGCCTTGGTCTGCTTTGTTCTGACGCTTTGTAACGAGCATTTAAAGCGCGTCCTCCAATTCATCGTATATTTTATCCAAATCTTTTTGCAGGTCCATTGTTTCTTTGATTGCCGCGGTAATGCGGCAATAATGTTTTATGTCCTCAAGAGAAAGGATTTTGTTCTTCCTGTCCTTGAGCCATTTTTCCATGACTTTGTACCCGCCGATGTGGTAGCCGAAAACTTCCGGTGATATTCCGTCAAAAAACTGCGTATCGTTTATGTAAACGCGCTTTTCTTTTTCGTTGAATATGGGCTTTCTTACGCGGTTATCGCTTTTGCCTTGAAATTTGGCAAATGGCTTGTCGAGCCTCTTTGACTTCATGAGATGAAGTTCCGCGAGTTCTTTCCCGTATTCGGCGGTTTTGATGAAGAGTTTATGGTTTTTCGTAAAAGGAACCCTCGGAAAATCAGTCTTTAAAAATTCCCTGTACTTTTCGCGGTAAACGTTCGAGTAAAGAACTCCGTAGATGTAATAAAAAACATCTTCGGGCGAAGGGGCTTTTTTGTGCGCCTTTTTAAGTTCCTCAATAAGCACGGGAGAGATGTTTGGTTTTTTGACTACATATTCGGAGGTATCTTCAAAGAGCGACATCGTGCCGCAGCCATACCTTTTCTTGGAAGCCCCCTTCGCCCCGCTTTTGGAAAGCGGGGAATCCGACGGATTGCCTTCTTCGTAGAGATAGAGAGGGAAGAGGTAATTTATTTCCGTTGTTTTGTTTGATACCGCGCAAGATTCAACAATCTTATCGCAAATGAAGACGTGGTGGAATCCTTTGATACTTCGCTGACGGCATGTTAATAACCCCAAATTCTCCCTCATCATGTGGCGCATAGTTTTTTTGAGGGTTCTTTCAACAAGTTCGTCGTTATAGAATATCCATTGCGCGTCAAAGGGGCGATAAAGGATTTTAATAATTGAATCCTCCCAATCCGCGTCTTTCATTATTTTTTCCCTTGCCGCCTTGAGTTTAAATTTTGAGGTATCGCGTAATCCGTATGTCTGCCTTATGAATTCATCAGTCAGATTTTTATCCCTAAACTGCCTTACGCGCCTCTTTAACGCTTCTTTGTCGCTGTCTATTGCAAATGCGTCCCTTGCCGTAACTATCCCAACGCTGTTTACGGGAAATATCTCCGTCACCCTCCAAAACTTTTCATAGTGTCCGAGGAGCCTCTCGTCCCTCGGTATGAAGAAATAAAATCCGCTCTTCGGCTTAAGCCCCTTCCAGCGCGTATTTTTTATGTCGTGGGTCTCAAGCCATTCGTATTTATTTTTTCTGATTCCCCATACAGTAGAATGGAAAACTTCGCATTCGCGCTTTTTGGGTTTTTCTTCAGTTTTCTTTTTTGTAAAAATATCTTGTTGCGGTGAAGGTCTAAACATCGGATGTATCGGCTCTTCTTTTACTTTCTCCTTTTTTACAAAAATCGAAATAGCAACCCCTTGCTGGATGTCAAAGACGTTTTCGTCTTTGCTCCCGTCGGGGCATTTTTCTTTCTTGAGGCTGTTGCCGTGCAAATCCAGCACGTGGATTTCATCGAAACTCGTCATGAGCGATTGTCTCATGCCGCGAAACGTCGGGTTATCCAGCCACGAGTGGTTTGTTATAAATCCCAAAACGCCTCTTCCTGCCTTATCTATCTTCCACTGGGCGAATCTAATGAACTTGACGTAGTCGTCCTGAAGCCAGTGTTTCTTTTCCCCAAAATGTTTACCATCTACATATTTATAGTCTTCGATTAGTTTCGTAATCTCTTTGCCAATATTTGTAGAAATACCGGAATAAGGCGGATTGCCCATGATGACGAGTATCGGAATGTCCTTTTTTACTTTTTCGGCAAGATGACTTTCTTCGGAAAGGGCCTTTATAAAAGGAAGGTTCGACTGCTTAAACTCTTCCATTTCGAGCGTGTTTGTAAGATATGACTTGAAGCGTTCTTCCTTTTCAAGTTTGCATCCAAGTTCGTCAAGGAGAAAACCCATCTTGATGTGGCCTATGGCGTAAGGGGCCATCATGAGCTCGAAGGAATAAAAGTTATTTAAGACATGCTCCCTTAAAAAGCGAGTTTTCGCACCTTCGCCGTATTTTTCGGTAAAGGAATCGGTGTTCCCGTTCAACAAATTCCCGTCGGTCGATCCGTTGCTGGGGCCGGAGATGCGCTCCACCGGCGAGGTCATGGGCACCGGCGCGCACTTTGGCGAAGCCTTTAA
>CAYINK010000162.1:0-2302 GCA_964364765.1 uncultured Gammaproteobacteria bacterium | reverse complement strand
TAACCTCTTTACAAATGGGTGTCAATATGGTTACAATATCCAGAGTACGCCTATGCCTAAAAAATCTAAAAAACAAAAAATGCGAGCCTTTGCGCATTATCAGGCAAAAATGCAAAGCGTGCCTGTTATAACAAAAATAGAAGAAAAAATCACTGAACACCCCCTCAGTCAGGAAGAAATAGTGACCGCACATTATTTTAAGATTGATTTGAAGAAAAGTCTCCTTCTTATCTCAGGCATAATTGCGCTTGAAATAATTTTTTATTTTGCTAGTATGAGTACAGTTTGGTTCAGGCTATTTAAATATTAAGTAGCATGGAGGGAGGTGAAAAAAACGTATGACATCGATGTACTGTGTAAAATGTAGAGCAAAAAAAGAAGTTTCTAATGCAGAAAAAGTTACCATGAAAAACGGTAAACCTGCTCAGAAATCAAAATGCCCCACTTGTGGAACAGGTATGTATAAGATAGGAGCGGCATAATTTTCATAAATAAAAAAACCCCCTCCGAGTCGGAGGGGGTTTTTTTATGGTTAAGAATCCTGTAATGGTATTGTTTCAATTTTATGAAAGCTGTTTTTCTTTATCGTCTGCACACTGTCAAAAAGAATTAATTCCGAAACTTTAAATTCAAAATCTATATTTGTTCTGTCTAATTTTTTTTGTAAAAGAAAATATTGTTGTTTTGATGAAGTGCTTGATCGGGAAACGGTGATGTGGGGAATAAATTTTTTTTGCTCCAGAGAAAATGCATCCTGTATTTTTTCCGCAATCGCCTCAAGAATCTTTTCCCGGCGGAAATGGACATAGATCATGATTTGATTTGTCATAAATAAATCTAAATGAGAAGCATATAAATATAATGACTCTTGATCATAGAGTGCATCTTTTATTTTTTGTATGACTGTTTCTTTTTTATGATGCGGTGCAAAAAAATGGATGGGAATATGATATTGGTCTTGATCTACCCAACTATATGCCGGGTATACTTTTTGAAGATCCCCAAGTTGTTGCGCTAATTGTTGTTTAACCTTTTTTGATAAATCAATTGCCAGATTAAGTGCCATATTGTTGTATGTATGAACTTGAATAACCCTTCATAAAATCTATTTGTACAATCGATGCATCAACCTCCTGCGCCTGTTTACTTTTTTCCGTCAGACGTCGATCTCCTTTGGTTAAGGCAATGATGTTTGGATGAATCATCTGGACCATATCAAAATAATCCTTTTCGCCAAATAGGGGCAATAAAATAATCATATCAACCAAATCTAAATGTGCCAGTATTTCTGCCCGTTGCTCCTGCGTATGGATAGGCTTTTTTTTCTTGATCCGCCTGATAAACTCGTCAGACTCAAGCGCCACCATAAGCACTTCGCCCTTTGCCTTTGCCTGTGACAGGAAGCGCACATGTCCGTAATGCAAAATATCAAAACAACCCCCCACAAGAACCGTTTTTTTTCCTTCGGTTAACTGTTTAATTTTAGAACCATTTTCATACCGTATTATTTTATTACTTATCATAGCTCGTTGTGGATTGCTCTGTTGTAGTATTATAGTATATCATCTTAATTTATCCTTATGTCAGACAATTTCAACATACTTCATGGGCGGCAAAAAATACTTATCGTGGATGAGGGCCAAAGCTCATTCGGACAACAACTTAAGCAGTATCTAAAAAAATTCGATAATGATATTTTTTTATCCCCCCGCATACCGTCATCTATCGCGCAGTTTAATTACTGTTTTTTTATCAATGAAGAAACATTTTTAAAAAAAGCTCATCATTTTGAATCATGGAGAAACGTGATACTAATTATGGGAAATTATCCGAAAAAAGCGGTCAGTGCCGCAAAATATATCCATGAGAACAAATTGAAGGGAGTTAAAATTGTGACTATCCCTCATCTTCACTCAAGCAGTCCGAGTCAGATCGAAGAAACAGTATGGTTTGCGGTATCCAAGTCGACTGAGGTGTTGTTTACTCTTCGCTCCGAGACAAACCAAACAGTCCACACCCGACCGGTGATTATCCAAAAGAAAACTCACTCCGCACCTTTTTTCTACCGGTTTTATTTATTTGTTGAAAAGACTATCAGTAAAAAGAATATGACTCTTTTTGCCATTATGGCGATAATGATATATCATTTTATATTTGTCATTCCCCTTCTGTATGGAGGTGTTTTTCTCTTTCAGGCGGTCAAAAAAATTCAAACAAAAGATTTTTCCTCGGCTATCACGCTTATCAAAGAAAGTCAACCCGCAGTTGCAACCGCGAAAAAACTCTATTCTTTTGCCCGCCC
>CAYINK010000161.1:0-2320 GCA_964364765.1 uncultured Gammaproteobacteria bacterium | reverse complement strand
CCAATCGAAGTCGCTGCTTCTCATGGTGTTGCACTTCGATATTGAATGTGGCAAATGAATATTTTAAGTAAGTTGCCTTTTTATTATCTAAATGTCTAATTCCTTGCTCAATGATTTTGACATCCGAATATTTCAACTTAATCTCTTCTATAAAATCCCTTAAAAGATCATCCAGTTCCTTTTGAGAAAAATCCTTAATGTCAATATTTCCCGGGAGCTTTGTAGCTGAAACAATGATAGAACTTACACTTTTACTATCAACCGCCTTTTTAATAATACGTTTGCCGTCTCCATCTTTAATTTCCCATCCAACTGGGAACTTAATTCTAAACTGGTATTCATCGTTTCTATATAGATTATCGCGACTCTTATTTCCTGCAAAAGCAATTGAAATTATAACTGAAATAAAGATTATTGAAAAGAAAAAAAGTATTTTCTTGTTCATACAACACCCCCTTAATTAATATGCACGACAAATAAGTAAAGTTGCGTTCCCCAGTTCAAGAGATCTTGTCAATAGGTGTGTAAAAAGTAATTCAGGCAGCCTTCCTTTCTGACTCTCTTTTTTCACTAACCATTACACCATCAGCAAAATGTTTCCCAGCATAAACGTCGGGTAATAATGCATACCCTTTCAAACTTTTGAAGCGCTTCTCCGCCACCGTCAATATTTTCCATATCATTCCCGTGGTACTCTCAACCTTCTTGAATCTCTTCGCCGCATCAGTCCTCAGACGGGTTGTGCTGAACGGCGACTCAACGACATTTGTCGTCCGTATATGAACCCAATGCTCCTTGGGATAAGAGTAAAAGGGGACAATCCTCTCCCAGTCTATCAGCAGCTTATGGGTTGCCTTCGCATAATCCCTCCCCTATCGGGCAATAAATTCATTCCGCAGGTTCTCACATTCTCCGCGTGTCTGTGCATAGGGGATCTTTTTAAAATAGAAAGACGCCTCGTTCCGCACACTCTTTAGCAGCGCATCCAGCACATTCACTATACGGTGATTCCAGCATCTTTGCTCATCCCCCTCCGGGTGTATCTCATCAAAGGCAGACCATATCATAAGATAGCCATCAGAAATCGTCAACCCCCCCAATTTAATCCCTCTCCTCTCAGAGATCACGCAAGACCCCAAGCCAAGATTCCTTGCTCTCACGGTTGTCATCCTCACACGCCAAAAGCACCTTCCGGCCATCTACCAATCCCCGATGATAATCAATAGGGCCGCCCTCTCCTTCTCAAAGAAGGATACGCCGCCCCGAAAAATAAGAGCCCATTTATAACTATCACAAAAATAAGAACTTTAGAAAATAATTCTGAATAACTTAGTTTTTGTTTTTTTGTTAAAAAATTATAAACAAGTGCTGGTATCAAGGCTACAAACAATGTGGCAAAAAACATGACTGATGCCGCCCCAAAATGATAAACTATTTTCTTTTCAATGCTGTAAATAACAAGATTTGAAGGTATTGGGAATATTAAGTAGTGAAAAAAACTAAAAATAACTAAAGCCGATAGTAAAGTAACTAAAGGTTTCTTCCATTCTGTCATTTAACGCCTCCTATTATACGCTCATTACTTTCTTGAAGTATATGAGCCCACATTCTCCCCGTAGGGAAGCGGAGGGGAGAAGGGTTTGCATAAAGGGTGCGCGCTTTTTGCGTGTCCCATGGAGCGGTAGCGAACGATTTGATGCAATTGTTAGGCATTGTTGTTATTCAAGTTTACTGGGATTCTCTCTTAAATAATCCCACAGCCAATCATTTATGTTTACGGGAAACGTATAAGAACCCATTCTGCCGCCATAACTTACTTCGAATCCTAAATATAGGAAACCAATTTTTAATAACCGACTCACTACGCCATCTTGGATATTTAAATTCTGTGTCTTTATGTCGATATCTATATAACTTCTTAGAATGTTTTTTTCTTCGGTTGTTAATTTATCAATTTTCTTAATATTTTCTTTTGTCAATTGGTGATTCGTTATTTTTTGTTTTATAAAATTAAATGCCCATGGGAAAAATGGCGTTAATCCAGTTGCTAAAAAAAATAAAAAAGCAACACCAACCCAAATTCTGTATTTATCAATAAAAAGATCTAGCCCTAAGCCCTTATTGAAGTTCTCGGGACCCCATAACAATAACCCAGTCACAAATACTATTGGCCAAGCAACAGTTTTGGGAAGTTTTATCCAATTGAGAAATTGTTCCATTTTTATACTTTATTTGCCTAACAAGATTATTATATAGTTTTCTGTATTAATACCAAATAATAAAAACAATTGACAAGTTTTGTTTGTTCTTTCTTGCTTTC
>CAYINK010000160.1:0-2328 GCA_964364765.1 uncultured Gammaproteobacteria bacterium | reverse complement strand
GACGGGGATCCAGACTAAAATCACCAATTTGAAATTATAGACTAGATTCCCGCCTGCGCGGGAATGACAACACGATTACCATGAAATTAATAGTTGGACTAGGCAACCCCGGACAAAAATATCAAAACAACCGCCACAATATCGGTCATATGTTTGTTGATTATCTTAAAGATGTCATTGCGAGGACCCTCCGATTCGGAGGGGACGAAGCAATCTATTTCGCCAAAACCACAACTTACATGAATCTCTCAGGCAAATCAGTACAAGCCCTCATGCAAAAACACAAAGCCAGGCTTGAGGACCTTATCATCGTCCACGACGACCTGGACATTCCCTTAGGTAAGTTTAGAATTGTGAAAGGCTACGGCCCCAAACTCCACAATGGGATTGACTCAATAGAAGAAAAACTCGGAACGAAGGACTTTTTACGAGTGCGGATCGGAGTGGATAACCGAACTCCCGAGAACCGAATTCCCGGGATTGAGTATGTGTTGCAGGATTTTACGGAAGATGAAGCTCGGATTGTTCAAAATACCTTCCCTCTTATCGAGATCCTTATGAGAGCTGAAAAAATTCTGCTTTAATGTGATAAAATACATTGAATAAACTTACATATGTCACATATTAAGCTCAAAACAGGTTACTACTCGGATGTAAGACTCGTAGCGCTCTTAAAGAATGATGTTTACGTTGAAAAAATATATGGTAAAAAGGTCATTATAAGCGAACAAACATCTGCTGTGCTATTTAAATACTTCCAGGAATACCAGCAAAAAGCTCGTCAGCTTGAAATAAATATTTGTGAAACTAAATACAATAAGATAATTAGAGGCTCAATAGATACGTACTCATATATCGTTGAGTTTCAAACATTTATCGAAAAAAATTTTGAATCACTACTCCTAAAAGAAAAGAATGCATCCACATTAAAAAAATATATTGTTCAGTATTTAGTATTTTTTCAGAAGGTCTGGAGTGCAAATTTCCCAATTGCACTCGACCCTGCAACTCGAAATTTTGGAATTGATGAAAAAGGTGTATTGATTTTCTTTGATTTTTTCCCCCCGCACCAAAAAAAAGAGAGTAGTAATTATTTTCTGTGGCCAGAACCCCCATTAAATGACCGAAAATATTTTATACAAAGATATTTTACCCATCAGCAAGTTATGGTAATTTACGCACAACTTATCAAGTGTATTGTAAAAAATAAATACATTTCACCTTCAGAGATAAGGCGACTAATAAAGGATGTCTTAGGTGATATAGCATATAAAATTATTATCATTCCAAACTCTCTTAGATCAAAAATTATTATGGACCCGTTACCTCAACATATGGACACATTAAGAAGCATCGCGGGAGAACTGTGTTACGAAAATAAAATATCATACAATCAGCTTTTATCTGTTTATAAAAATTCGCATATTTCTGGACAAAATCAATTGCCGACCCAAAATAAATTGAAACTTATTTCAAATATATTAAGAAAACACTTAACCTCTTGATATAAAGATTATGTGTAGAAAAATTCTACTTCTAGATTTGGACGGTGTTATTCTTGGAATGACAGGATATCATAAACGAAATATAAACGATTTATCTGACGCACTGTTCATTCTTGAAAAATGGCAAAAAAGTAGTGGTGAGATTATTATTACTACGAATAGATCTCCTTCTGAAATGCAACCTATAGCATACTTGCTTAATATCAAGGAGGGTTATTGGATAACCGAAAACGGTGGAAGTTTCTACAATGTTGCAGTCGGAAGTGTAATAGTTTCAAAACATTGGATACAATATGCTGATGAATATGTCCCAAATCTCAGGCAATATCTAAAAGGAAAGGTTGAGTTTCATCCTTCAAATAGCCTCATAAGAACAATGATCATTACTCCTACTTCAACCGAAATAAATCAATACGCATCGGAAAAAATTATGCCATTAATGACAGGGTATAAACATTCGGAATTATTTGAATTGAGAGTAAGTAAAATTGTTAGTATTGAACCAAAAAAACTTTCTAAAGAAACTTGCTTCGAAGAGTTTATTACATTAAATCGATTGGATTTTGAAAAAGATGCTTTTTTTTTCATAGCAGACTCAGTAAGAGATATCGGCATTGCCCGAAAACTTAGCAATGCAAATTCTCAAATTGGTGCAGTGGGTAATTCTTCATATGAATTTGCTACATATGTCCGGGGAATTCAAAATGGTATCTGCGCTCCGGCATCTACCTCACACCATGCTTCCCTAGTCTATCTCCTTCGATGTTTTATAAACAACCCACGAGCTTACGCTCGGGGTTTTGATTAGAGATCAAGCAAAGCT
>CAYINK010000159.1:0-2536 GCA_964364765.1 uncultured Gammaproteobacteria bacterium | reverse complement strand
TTGCTTGATCTCTAATCAAAACCCCGAGCGTAAGCTCGTGGGTTGTTTATATTTTAAAATGTGGCCCATGAAGAAATGATGAAGAAAAATGAGAGAATAAATAATATATAATGTTTAAAACATATGAAAGCTTTACGGTTTTTCGGTAAACATGATCTGCGGTTTGTGGAGTTACCCGAGCCACAATTAAATGAGGATGAAATCTTGATGAAAATAAAAAAAGTGGGGATATGTGGCACTGATTTGCATATTTATAATGGAGGCATGAATGTGCCTACGCCGCTTGTGTTAGGCCATGAATTTGTGGGAAACGTTGAAAAAATCGGAACCAACGTAACTAATGTCAAAGTAGGTGACCGCGTGGTTGCCGAACATGTTATTGGTTGCGGAAAATGTATCTACTGCCTGCAAGGAAAAAGAAATCTTTGTATAACTCCCACCGTCATCTGACTTCATAGACCGGGAGCTCTTGCTGAATATATAGCTATTCCTTCCAATCTTGTCTCAATATTACCTTCGGAGCTTTCCTACGACGAGGGCGTTTTGGTCGAACCGCTTTCAATTGCGGTATATGCGGTACGAAAAGCAGGAGTCAATGTAGGAGATACGGTTGCGGTAGTCGGGCAAGGTCCTATTGGGCTTTTTGTCGATCAAGTTGCTAAAAGTGCCGGAGGAACTGTCTTTGGATTTGACAGACATGACGGCAGATTGCAATACGCACAAAATCATCAATATGTATATAAAGGAATAAATACGAATGGGGAAAAATTCATAGAGAGATTAAGGGAAACGGATGGTTATAATGGAGCGGATGTCACTTTTGAAGCGGTGGGAAGCGAATCATCGGCAGAATTGGCATTGGAACTTACCCGGGCCGGGGGGAAAGTAGTTATCCTGGGAGTTTTTGAACATGATGTACATATCAATATGATGCAAATTGTTAAAAAGGAACTACAAGTACAAGGGTCATGGACCTGTATTTTTTCATTTGATCAAACATTATTGTTGTTGAAAACGAAAAAAATTGACATAACCGGTTTGATAACACACCGCTATCCATTCTCCGATGCTATGAAAGCTTTTGATGAGGCAACAAACGATAAAGCAAATAGAATAAAATCGGTTATTGAATTTGAGTAAGAGGGAGTGCGATTGAAAAGGTTGATCCCATACCTGGTTTACTTTTTACTTGTATTACGCCACGATGAATACCTATTGTTGCTTGGGCAATAGCAAGTCCTAATCCTGCTCCGAAAACTTTTTCTGACTTTGATCCTCGATAAAAACGATCAAAAATATGTCCAATCTCGCCTTCTTCAATCCCCTGCCCATTGTCTTTAATGGTAATGAGGGCATTATGATATTCCTGTATGAGGGAAATATGAATCTTCCCGTTATGAGGGGTATATTTTATTGCATTGTCAATGATATTTAACAATGCCCTTCCAAGACGTTCCCGAAAACCTGACATCTGTATATCAGGGGTAATTGATTTAACGACGGCAATTTGCTTTTTTGAACCAAGTTTTTGCGCTATTTCAGACATCTCACTCATTAATTCGGAAAGATCGAACACAGTTCTCAGATTATCACTTGGTATTTCAGACCACGCAAGATCTAACACGTCTTTAACAGTTGTAGTTAATCGGTCCGTTTCAATAATAGAGTCTTTAATAATTTTCTGATATTCTTCATTCTGTCTTTCTTTTTGAAGAGTGACCTCAAAACTGCTTCGCAATGTGGCAATCGGTGTTTTCATCTCGTGAGCAACGTCTGCGATAAATTGGCGCTCCCTCTTAAATGCTTTATCCAATCGGTCAAGTAATTCATTAAACGCATTTGCTAACTGGCCTATCTCATCATTTCCCTTTATCAAAGTTATTCTTTTATCAAGAGTTTTACTTGTAATCTGCCGCATCTGAGTTGAAAGAAAGTTTAAAGATTGAGTAATGTTATAAACGACTACAAAGCCGATGACGGCAAAAAGAAAAAATAATCCAAGGATAAGTTGAGCGCTGTATTTGTACTGTAAGATATGTACGGTAAGAATCATAAATACACACGAAAACCCAAGGCTCAAAACATACCAAAAAAGTAACCTGAAACGAAGTGATTGAAATACATTTTTCATACTTTTGGCGGTTTATCAGAAATCATATAACCTACTCCGTGTAGGGTGTGAATGAGTTTTATTTTATGACCACGATCGATCTTCTTCCGCAACGTTCCCATGAATACGTCAACCACATTGGACATACTGTCAAAGTTATAATCCCAAACATGTTCTATAACTTGGGTGCGGGTAACCACTTCGTCTTTTCTGCGAAGAAACAATTCTAAAATGGAAAATTCTTTAGGAGTCAGTTTTATTAACGTATTATTCCGTTTAACGGTATGCTTGAGTGGATCGACTTCCAAGTCTGCAATTGCCAGATTGTTTGAGGTTTGATGATAGTTCCGCCTAATAAGGGCATTGATGCGAGCTTTGAGCTCGGCAAATTCAAACGGTTTAGTAAGGTAATCGTCTGCTCCCGAC
>CAYINK010000158.1:0-2561 GCA_964364765.1 uncultured Gammaproteobacteria bacterium | reverse complement strand
GGCTTGGTGCAGGCACTTGTTTTTTCCTTATTAACATCTGTCTTTATGAGTTTGGCTGTTGCGAAACATCATTAAAAATTTTAAATTTGAAAGGGGTGATTTAATTTATGACACCTGAGGCAGTTAAATTTTTTTCTATTGCTTTTACTATCGGAATTGGAGCACTTGGACCAGCCTTAGCAATTGGACAAATCGCGTCCAAAGCAGTTGAGGCACTTGGTCGTAATCCGGAAGCAGAATCGTCTATCCGAACAGCGATGATTCTCGGCTTGGCTTTTGCGGAGGCTGTTGCTATTTACGCACTCGTAGTAGCACTTATATTGAAATTTACTTAATGTTTAATGATGTATGGAAAATCTAGGCGTTGATCCAAAACTATTAATTGCACAACTGATAAATTTCGGACTCTTTTTCTTTATATTCAGTAAGTTTATCGCAAAACCTTTTTTGGCCCATGTTGCCAGCGAAAAGAAAAAAGACGCTGAACGTAGTCGGTTAAATGAGCTTGCGGTCAAGCAAGACGCGGACCTGGTGAAAAAGGAGGAAGAGATGAAGGTTCGCTTGAGAAAAGAGTATGATAAAGCACTGCATGAGGCAAAACATGAGGCAGAATCAGTGAAAGCAAACCTCATGAAAGATGCCAAGCACGAGGCTGAAGAATACGTCTCAAACGCTCAGAAGCAAATGCAAAGTGATAAGCTTGCCATGGAAGGGGAAATAAAGGAGAAAATTGCATCACTCAGCGTGCTTTTAGTTGAGCAAGGTCTTAGGGAGTATTTAACCGATGACATGCAAAAAGGGGTGACCAAGCAATTACTTACTCATTTAGAGTCTAAGAGTTTGAATTAATGAGGTTATGAAAATCAATCCACAGTTAAAAGAAGAGTTGAAAGCTCGTCTTTTCAGTCAGGCCGCGAAAGAAAAGGAGAAAGTATTCGTATTTTCTACCTATCAATTGTCGTCTGATGAAATGACGAGACTGATAAGCTCAGTACCGGATCTAAAAGACCGGTCGTGCTCTAACGTGGTAGACAAGTCCCTATTAGGAGGGGTTATTATCCAATACGGATCCAAGATTATTGACCTATCTATCCGCCATTTATTACAAACATTCCAGAAAACTATCCATGAAACTCATTGACGAATACCTACAAGATATAGAACGGGACCTTAAGAAGTCCGCAATTTCCATCAATACTGAAGAAGTCGGGTTGGTTGATGAGGTCCGAGACGGGGTAGCCTTAGTGACAGGACTGGATAATGTAACATTTGGCGAAGTGGTGCAGTTTGCGTCCGGAATCAAAGGATATGTTATTGACCTTCTGGAAGATAAGGTTGGGGTGGTGGTATTGGGTGATTACCTACCTATCAAGTCAAGCGAGCAGGTAAAGGCACTGGGATATACACTTTCCGTTCCGGTTTCAGATGCTATACTCGGGCGGGTTGTAGATCCGTTATGTAATCCTCAAGATAATCTTCCCGCAATTAAGGCGGACAAGATGTATCCTGTTGAAAAAATCGCTCCAACCGTCGTTTACCGCAAATCAGTCAGCGTTCCTCTTCAAACAGGGATAAAGGCAATTGACGCGCTTACTCCTATTGGGCGTGGACAGCGTGAGCTTATCATTGGCGATCGTGGTACCGGCAAAACAACGATAGCTCTTGACACTATCATTAATCAAAAGGGGCAGAATGTTATATGTATTTACTGTGGTGTCGGACAAAAAAATTCGAAGATGGCACTCGTAGTTGATCTTCTCAGAAAAAATAAAGCTTTGGATTATACGGTAGTGGTAAATGCACCAGCCGCAGACTCAGTAGCTCTCCAATATATTGCCCCATACAGTGCAAGCGCGATTGCTGAGTATTTTATGGATAAAGGAAAAGATGTTCTCGTCATTTATGACGATCTTTCAAAACATGCATGGGCATATCGTCAGATATCTCTTATTTTACGGAGGCCCGCAGGTCGCGAGGCTTACCCGGGTGATATTTTTTATCTCCATTCACGTTTACTCGAGCGATCATGCCGCATCGATGAAAAATATGGCGGAGGTTCCATAACCGCTCTTCCCATCGTTGAGACACTCGAAGGCGATGTATCGGCATATATCCCGACGAATATTATTTCGATTACGGATGGACAAATATTTTTAGAAACTGATTTATTTAATGCCGGAGTTCGTCCCGCGATCAATATTGGCATTTCAGTTTCACGCGTAGGAGGAAATGCGCAGACAAAGGCGATGAAACAGGTTGCGGGTAAACTGAAACTTGATTTGGCTCAGTACCGCGAGATGGCCGCATTCTCCCAGTTTGAATCTGACTTAGACGAGGAAACAAAAAAATTACTTAATCGTGGAGCAAAAGTGACGCAAATCCTCAAGCAGGACAAAAACAAACCATATTCTCTTGGTGAGGAAATTGTAGTCTTATGGGCGGCTCACAAGGGATATTTAGACACGGTTGCCGTGAATGATGTTGAAAAATTTGAAAAAAGGATGATTGAAATTGTACGCATGATGGGGCATGATATAACAAAGACAATACAAAGTGAAAAA
>CAYINK010000157.1:0-2570 GCA_964364765.1 uncultured Gammaproteobacteria bacterium | reverse complement strand
ATTCCTGTTAATCAGAATAGTGGAGCAAAAATAGAGATTCATGCTGAGATTTTGGAGTCCAAGACTAGATACGAGGAAATTGCGGTTAAAGTAGAGATATTCTCAGAGCACGACAATTTCAACCGTCCCGCATTTACAGCGGTTATAGCAATTACAGAAAAAGAGGGTATTGTTAGAAAAGATACTACATCTTGCCGCCTTGCAGAGAAGACAATAGATCTCGACCTTGAGCAGGATATCTACGGCAGGATTCTGTTCCAGGGGAAAAGTTTCCATTGCATCAGCCGTGTCCACGAATTATTTTATGATGAGAAAAAAGAAAAAGGAGAATGTGTCTTTACGGTTGAATCAAATAAATCAGTAAAGGAATTTTTGAGGCAGAACAAGAAATTCGCCAATAAATTTCTGATAGGGGATCCGTTTTTTATTGATTCTGTGTTGCAGTCAATGCAATTAATCATTCCGCAAAAAATTTCCCTCCCAAATTTCATTGAAGAGATAAAACTATTCCCATCCAATAATTCTGCGAAGATATCAAACCAGCCGGCGAGTTCCAATATTAAAAAGATTTCCTCAGATTTTTATGAGGGGCACGCTACGGGTTTGAATGGAAACAAAAATATCATCAACATTAAGAATTGTCGTCTGAAAGTCCTGGAGCATCTCCCGAATAATCCTTCGGCTAATGATTTTGTTGATCCTGCCCAAAGAGATCAGAAAATCATCGATAATAAAGTCAATGAACTTGCCAGGCAATTCAATATCGAACTGCCCGTTATTAGATGCTTTTATGATGCTCGTCTTAATAGTGCTCCCAAAGCCGAAAGGCACAAAATCGAGATTCCTTTAATTAGAGAAGCAGTCAATGATCTTTTAAGAAGGCATGGAAAGCAATCAAAAGAGATCAGAGTCAAATGGACGAAAGAAGGGAAGCCCGTTGTTGAGGATAAAAATCTGAAAGATGTAAGCGTATCCCTATCTCATAAAAAAGATTTATTGATTTGTACGGCAGGTTATTGGCCACAAGGATGCGATATTGAAGGTATTCAAGGAAGGACTGAGCATGATTGGTTGGCTTTATTGGGGAGCAAAAAATATAAAATTTACCAAGATATTAGCGCTTATATTGCGGATACGAATCTTTGTGCAACAGCAGTTTGGTGCGCCTATGAAGTGATGAGGAAAATCGAGAATAAGCATTATGTATTGGAGAAATTTTGTCTAAACGAAGATAAGGGTTGTATCCAATTTGCCAGTGAACAATTGGCCAATATTATAATTTTAGTTTCTTGGGTTGATTTAACACGAGGCGGCAAGAAAGTTTTTGCATTCCCTGCAGTTTTTAAGAAAGATAATCAGAAAATGGATACTGACGAGAAGTTAGAAGAGAAATTAGGTTATAATACCTCTTTATTTGCATTGAGCGTAAATTATACTGGACCCCAAGGGCAGTTGGTTTATATGCAGAGATTTCCTCTCACGTTTAAGAACGTACAGCATTTAAATAAAAATGTTTACTTCACCAACTTCTTTGATTGGATGGGAGGGATAAGGGAATGCGGATTGTACCCAATAAGAAAGAAATTGATTGATTTATTGGAATCCGGGGCATGGGGGATGGCTACTAATCATGTCATGTTAAAAATTTCGGAGCCATTAAGAGCAAATGATTTAGTAGAAGTACGCTTATGGATACGGGGAGTTCCTAGTGAGCAGGCATCAGTTATGGATTTGATGTTCGATTGGTTCAAAGTATTGCCGGGGGGAGCCTTTAGAAAGGTGGCAAGCAGTGAACAACGTGTTTCGTGGATTAAGATCATCGGGCGTGGTCAAGGAATAAGGGATGTTTTCCCTAAGGCAATTCAGGAATTTGTTGATTTGGCAAAACCCAGAAAATTATTAACCGCACCTTCTAAGCCCCGTTCTGAAGAGCGGGGAGTTGAATTGCCCCTTGTGGAGGGGATTTCAAGGGGACAGCTTCCCCTTGAAGAACTTGACAAGAAAGCCCCACCATTCATGGCGGGGAATAAAGAGTTTATTAATTTTCAGCAAGGATATTTAAATTCTTATGAGGATTTAAGATTAGGTAAAGAAATATTCAGAAGCGGAATAAATGTCAAAGAAAAAAGATTGTTAAGGGAAGAAAATTTCCTTACAGATTTAGAAGAGTCTAATTTGGTGGGGAATATATATTTTTCTCATTATGCGCGATGGTTAGGTAAAACAATGAATAATTATTTTCATAATCTCATCCCAAATTGTTGTCGGGTGGAGAATGGGGAGGGTGAATTTTTTTGTCTTAATTGCGATATTCAGTATTTCTCTGAAGCAATGCCTTTTGATCCTATTCTGGTAAGAATGCACTTAGATAAAATTTATGAAAATGGGTTAAACCTCGCATTTGAATTTTATAAATTAGACAAACATTCAATGGGGAACAGACTTGCTTGTGCCCAGCATGCGGTGGTGTGGGTTAAGCAAAAAAACGGCCGGATCCTCTCGACTAATTTGCCAGATGAGATTATAAACTCGATTTTGGAACCATTTAACCCATAGGTTTATATGAGTTT
>CAYINK010000156.1:0-2590 GCA_964364765.1 uncultured Gammaproteobacteria bacterium | reverse complement strand
CGTCTTCCAGCCGATGATTCGTTCTTTTTCATCCACGATAGGCGAATAGATGAGAGAGTGAATAGTCCCGACCGTATCCTGACCCATGACCGTATTTGTTTCTTTCAGTTTATTGCGCAACACACGAGAAGCTTTTCCGGTGTAACTTGCAAAGCCTACTTTCAATTTTTTATTCAGTTTTGCGAGTCTTTTCCGAAGATGAGCAATAAAAGTAGTTTTTCCCGTGCCCGCATATCCCCCCAGGGTGATATAAGGCATAGCCTCTTTATCTTTTTGATACCACTCCAACACATCATCAAGAGCTTTTTTCTGATCACGGGAAAGAATCACTTCTTTGCTTTTCTTTTAGTGGTTTTCTTTTTTACCACTCTTTTTTTTGAAGAGACTTTTTTCTTTGCAACTCTTTTCACTGCTTTTTTAACGACTCTCCTCTTCGCAACCTTTTTTTTCTTTGCCATATATAAAAAATAAATGAATAATACTTAACATTAACAGTAATAAAATACTATGTCAATGACAAACAAAAATATAGAAATAATTTATAGGTATATAAACTTAATTTATAATTAAAAAGGTTATTTTACAATAATTTTTGTGCTTCATGGTAGTAAAATATAGTATGGCATCTTTATTAAGACATATACGAATTATAGTCCTTGCGGTAACGGGAATCATTATAATTTTGGTACCGACTACACAATCACATCAAACGTATTCTTTTCTTGCATTGATCTATCTCTATTGTTCATTACTTCCCGGTCCTTTGTATAGTGTATTTCCCACATTTCCTTTTCGGGGGTTGTTTATAAAAGCTAGAAGATCCATTGGTATATCTGCTTTTGCATTTGCCGGACTTCATGGGTATTATTCTTTAGTAAATGTGATAGGAGGTCTGCCGGGATTGCAATTACTTGAATGGACGTATGCAATGGAGATGAGTCTGGGATCTTTGGCATTTTTTATTCTAACTCTCCTGGCATCGACTTCTTTTGATAAAGCGGTTGTTTTTTTGGGACCTACCCGTTGGAAGAATCTCCATCGTTTAGTCTACCTTGCAGGAATACTTATCATTTTTCATGCCTATTTAATTGGTCCCCATTTTGCAAACCGTTTCTCTCCTCAGTCGATTCTTCTCCTGTCCGCGTTAGCTATACTTCTAATTCTGGAGGCAATTCGTTTTAAAAAATATCTTTCAAACAGAATCCACTAGTCTATTTTGTCATTCCCGCGCAGGCGGGAATCTAGGCGTCTGGATCCCCGTCTTCACGGGGATGACTCATTTTCCAAGTGTCAATAATTTGTAGCTTACTCAAAACCGCATTTGCCGTTATCAGACTTACTGAGTCAACAATGTATGGATCAATCTTAATATTTTTTGACAATTCCTGGACAGTCTTCACAAATTTTTGATTTACATCCGAGTTAAAACGAGCAAGAGTCATATTACAAAAAAAATACTTTGAGTTGACATATTGCTTATCGTCTGGAACCCCACTTTCAGTAAGACATTTGTCTAAATCCAGGATAATGTTGTCCAGTTCCTGTTCAGTCGTTCCCATGAGGGCAAGATTGTTGGGGAAAAGAAGGAGACGATAAAAATATACTTTGAATTTTTTATGAAACGGAATTGTTTTTGAAAAAACTCCCTGTACTGTTTTTATATTTTTTGGGGTAAAATTTGGCGGATCATGGATTACTCTTATATTTTTTATGGTTATGTGAAAAGACATATCAGAGTAATAGTAATGTTCTGGGGATATTTTTTTCAACGGATTAATAATTGATTTGGAAATGTAAGACATCAAATCAAGGGCTGGGAAATGAACACTTGTTAAACAAATTCTTGAATCATTTTCAAAATTGGTCACGGGGGAAACGGTACTTGACTTCAAAGAATTTGCTTTAATCTGTTTCTCGATTTGATCAATGATTTTTATCTGATGTTGTTGATGATTCATACATTTATTTTGTAATTATTTCGATGTTGCCCCGGCTTGGTCTTTGCTGGAATTCCTTATGAAAGATCACCATGTCCATAAGAAGGTGCATGCCATATTTTTTCACCAGACCTTTAATTATTTCTTCAAGTTTTACGCGGTATTCTTTTGACTGTGATGAGTAGAATTCCTTCAATAATGAAACTTCCTGGCCCTTCATTTCTTCGGTTAAGCGAGTTTTAATATATGTTGATAAATTGAGATGTTCAATAAAAATATTTCTCGTGCCCGTTTGTTTTAACTTGGTAAACAGACGGTCCAATTCCGCAGGGCGTGCTACAAAATGGGGAAGAAGAGGACCGATGAATGCGTATGTTTCAATACCACTTCTATTTAGTTCCTTTAGTGCTTTGAATCTTTGCGAAACGGATGGAGCATATTTTTCAAAATAGCGGGAAATGGAATCATCGGTTGAAGTGATAGTCAATCCAACCAGCACATTCTTTAATTTTTTGAACACATCAATATCGCGGGTGACCAGATCAGATTTTGTAAGAATAGACACAACTCCTTCAAATCCAAAATCAGAAAGTATTTCCAAACACTGTCTGGTCAATTTATATTTTACTTCCAACCCCTGATAGGGATCAGTG
>CAYINK010000155.1:0-2592 GCA_964364765.1 uncultured Gammaproteobacteria bacterium | reverse complement strand
AATATGGTAAATACAGAAGGATCCAAGATAAGAACTATATCTCAGACTTCGACCGTATAGTGAAGAAACTTCGAAAAAAATAACCCCGCTGTCTCCAGCGGGTCGTCCCTTACGGGAATTTGTACTCAAATTATATCAATTTTATGATTATCAAATGGACGGCATTTGGGGGCGGTATTTTCTTGACAAATAAGAAATGAATTATAGTATAATTACCTTAGATTGGGGACTAGGGCTTTTCTGGGCCCCTTTTTTTATGGGAAGATTTTAAGACCACAATTTAAGTGTTGATCGCCTTTTTTATGAAGTTTTGTTTTTATAATCTCAAAGGGCTTGTTTTCTTCTTCACTATTTAATACCCATCTACCAATAGGATAAGCTACAAGATCAGCAATTTGATGCCCGACTACATTTTGTGTCTTTTGATTAAACGAAAGATCGGTAAACTTTCTTTGAACTTCTTCCGGTTTGATGTAATTATTACCTTTCGTTCTAAAACTTTCGTATACCTTCGCTAATTGTTTGTCATTATGCGTTTCCCGAGATTCTGCCCTCAGCATAATCGAATCGTTATACCGACCCAAGTACATAACGGCTCGTTCAAGAATAAAATGGAAACATAAATGGTGGGGATTGTTTGGGTCTGAATATGTTTTAATAAGCTTAAGTTTATTGATTGCGGCTGATATAACAGTAGATTGAAGAGAAGAAATAAGGATATCAAGATCATTCAAGAATGCTTCTCTTCTCTTCCGGTCAACTAAGATGGCAAATTCATTTCTCTGCTTTCTTATATCATAGGACCTTAAAATGATTGCCGGATTATTGAAGTATTTTATTTTCAACTTATTTATCTCGGGCTCTACCGTTTTTGAGTAATAATCGAGATCAAAAATACAACCAGCCAAAACAAACATGGGATAAGATTTATCAATCTTGTCTTTCTCAAGGCTATGGTCACTCGATTCGTCCAGAAACATGAGTTTCATATCTTCCTAATTATATACAAAAAAAACGATCTCGTTTCTATCCAAGCGTTTGCCTGGAACGCGCACCATACGGTGACAATTCGAAAACGAGATCTTTGTACCCCCATTATACCACTTTCCCCCCCTGTCAAGGGATTTAATTATTTGAATATTTGATTATTTGTAATTGATTTGTGGATTTGTATATTTGTGTGATTTGTCATTTCTATCAGATAGTACCTTCTCCTTTTTTATCCTTTCCTGATAATCTAAACTATCTCTTTTGTAGCATATATGCTACTGACAAATTTATTACTCTTATTTAGTATGAAAATATGGAATGGGAAGTAAAAATGTTTACGACGCAAAACGGAAAAGTCCCGGTTGAGGAATTTATTCAGAAACAAGAAGCAAAAACACAAGCCAATATATCTCGACTCATCAGTCTGCTAAAAAAATACGGCATCCGTCTGGGTATGCCTCATTCAAAACGGTTAAATAACATGATTTCTGAACTGAGAATCCGCGGTAAAAACGAAATAAGAATCATTTATGGTTATCGATACCAAAGAATATATATTCTTCATATTTTTAAGAAAAAAACTGACAAAACTCCCCAAAAAGAAATCGCAATCGCACTTAATAGATATAATTATTGTCATTGACATAACATATATGTTATACTACCTTTGTAATATTATTTATTTACCTATATGAAAGACTGGGAGGAAGTGAAAAAAAAATTGCTTGAAAATGAAGAGGTCAAGCGTGAGTATGACCGGCTTGGCCCCCGCTATGAGGCAATCGGCAAGATCATTGAGGCGCGGTTAAAAAAGAAAATGACGCAGAAGGAACTTGCAGAGAAACTTGGCACTAAACAATCAGCCATTGCCCGTTTTGAAGCCGGTAACATAAATCCTTCTCTTGCTTTCCTGCAAAAACTTGCAACAGTACTGGGCTACCGCCTCACGGTAACATTTACGAAGTAAACCGTCACTTTCCTCCCTGTCAAGATATTGATTTCTATCAGATAGTATCTTCTCCTTTTTTATCCTTTCCTAATAACCCAAAATCCCTATTTTGTTGTCTATATGCGACTGACAAATCAGAACTTCGTTATTATAGTGAATAAATGAACCATATTCGTGTATTTGCTTTTATCGACAGCCAGAATTTGAATTTAGGGGTTCGTGATATGGGATGGAAGCTTGACTTTCAAAAATTCAGAAAATATCTGACCGATAAATACCATGTCTCCTCAGCTCTTTTGTTTCTCGGTTATGTCAAATCTAATCAACATTTATACGACCACCTTACTGAATCAGGATATAAGCTTATTTTCAAACACACAGTCAAAACTCGCTATGGTTTGAAAGGTAATGTAGATGCGAAACTAATTGTATATGCGCTCACCTATGTGTATGAAAAGATATGTGACAAAGCCATCGTGGTAAGTGGTGATGGCGACTTTGCAATCCTTGCGGAATTTCTCTTGAAAAAAGAGGCTCTTTCAGCGTTTATCGTGCCCAATAAACAAACTGTTTCTATTCTTATCAAAAAAGTATTATAGTTCTGAGACGGTAAATATTTATTTTCTCTTCAAGATGGTCAGGTTTTTCCTTCA
>CAYINK010000154.1:0-2642 GCA_964364765.1 uncultured Gammaproteobacteria bacterium | reverse complement strand
CAGCCTTTATACGATCCACTGCAGGTACAGGTGCAGGTACCTGTTTGAGTGGCCGGCGGGTTTGGCGGCTGAGCGGCGTCGGGCAAGGGGGTATTGCGTGCTGTCACGGACGTTGGCGGCGCTATTGGATTTTGTGGCTGCGGATTGATGATGGTTTCCGGAGGCAAAATCGATGATGAGCCCGATTGTGGTGGTACATATGGGATCCATTTACCGTGTTGACAGATATATTTTTCTGCACTGTTAAACGTCATGGGGCCGATAGTACCTTCCGGAGCATTGGGAAGATTATTGCCGCGGGAGCATCCCGATCCTGAATAATTGGGTACGGCCTTGGTGTTTCCCACGAGATATGATGTATTTGGAGCAAATTTCAGGAGGTCGCTTACCGTCGTGATATTTCCGGTAAGAGCGCCGAGGATTTCAAAAAGACCCGTCTGGGGGTTAAAGGTTGTTATGGTTGCAAGTGCATCAGTCGGCAATCGGCTGTTAAGATTTTTGAGTAATTCCGGTACCACGGCATCAGGAGATAGATTTTGTCCATTTTGGTTTACATAAGTTGAAAGCATGGTGCCACTCAAAATGGTCGAGCTCAGTTGACCGGTGAGTAATTGATTAATAATGCTTGTTGGGTTGAGTGGATTTGCGGGCAGATTGTTGTTATTATTGACGTCGGTTATGATCGGTTTAATATCACTAATAATTTTAAGTACGTCGGAAACATTAAACTGTGAAAAGTTAGGTAATTCTGCGGGAAGTGAAGGTAACGGAAAAGGAAGCTGTGCGTATACGTGGGTTTGTGATATTCGTGGAGAAATAAAGATGCTGAGAATTACGATGAAAGCGCAGATAGATAATGACAAAAAACGCTTCATATTTTAACTATACTATGTTCGATTGAGCATATCAAACCCACCTTTTAATTTCTTTTTCAAACATTCTCAAAATTTCTGAATCCATATAATGTAATCCTTCAGGAGATAAAATGAGCCTTATGACAATGAGAGGATGACCTTCGGTAACTTCAATTATTTTGGATTGAAATTCTGGCTTAAATAGCTCGGGGTACTTTTTCAGTACATCCATCAAATCGTCCCAAATAGGTATTGCGGTACGAAAAAAAATGTTTTCCTGTTTATTTTTATCAGTAACCAATTCTGCCTCCTCTTGTTGAGCATCCTCAAAAATACGGATATTTTTAAGAGTTTTTGTAAGTTGATTATATTCTGAAGCAGTCAAAACATCTTTATATTCGATAGGAACTTGTTCGTCTTTTGTTAAAAGTTTAAGAAACAATATGTCCGGGTCTTGTTTTTTATGCTTGGAGATTTTTCGGCACGCATCTTTTAGTTTTTTCCACCAAAACCCGACCGGCGTATCTGGATAATTTTGATAAGCTAGATATCTGTCAAAATGGTAGTAGTGATGGTCCATTCCTCGTTGGAAGAGATATAGAATTAATAATAATGAAGCAAACCTTTCTCTTTGCTCAAGAGATTTCGTTTCAGGTTGCAATGTATGTAACCAATTAATAAATGTTACATATAATTTTACATTTTGGAGGAAATCCCTCTTAAAGATTTCAGGATTATTTGTATAAAGAGTTATTTCTTTTTGAGATAAAGGAATAACATATTTATCTCCGTTTTCTACAAAAACAGGTCCATCTTCTGATTTATAATATTTTATATTCTGTAACATTGGATAGGTTATCTTTAATCCTTTCTTAAGCCAAGATTGGACAATCCTATCTGTTATTCCCATCGAACTTCTCCCTTCGTTGCATCCAGAATAATTAACTGATCATTCTTTAATGCTTCCGTGGCATTTCGTGTTCCAACAAGACAAGGTATATGAAGCTCTCTTGCAACGATAGCGGCATGAGATAGTACGCCTCCTATATTTGTAATAACTCCACCTGCCCTCATCATGGCATGCATATATAAAGGATCAGTCATCTCAACTACCAAAATGTCACCTTTTTTGATTTTATGAGATTCTGAAGGATCACGAAGTACTTTAACCTTACCTTTTACCGTTCCTAAACTCGCAGGAGTTCCTTTAAGAAGAACTTTATTCATAACCAAATTATATCAAAAGTGTTTACTGTTTTTTGGTATTTTATGCGCGATATTATGTTTTCGTATCTAGATTTATAATGGGCAGACGGACTTTATCTTTTTTTGCTCCTGGAGATTTCAAAAATGATATTGCGGTATTATATTGAGCCACTTCAATTGGACTTCGTTCTGCGGTTACAAATAAAGAGTATCCCCACGCGTGTTTCCCCATCATCTTTCTTCTTTGCTCTGCGGCAAGAATGCAAATAGCTCTTTTATTTGCGGCGTCCAATACAATCTGATTATTGAATTCACTCGTTAGGCCCGTCGCACGATCTTTGTCAGCAAGCTTTGTGTAATATGGAGTCCTTTGACGTTTATAATGCCTGATCCACTTTTTGAGTCTACGATACAAAGGATGTTCCGGAAATCTTGCGCATCTACCGTGAAGCGTTTGCGGGGTCGCCGTGGTTCGAAACACTAACGCCGGAGGAGGTTCTCCGGCGCTGGGAGCGCGATACGGTGCGTCGCGGTTTCACCTGCTACGTCTCCAGAGACACGGCTCTCATCGGAGCGTTCTGG
>CAYINK010000153.1:0-2683 GCA_964364765.1 uncultured Gammaproteobacteria bacterium | reverse complement strand
TGAGGTAGGGACAGGTTTTAAACCTGTCCTTACAGATTAACAAAAAATATATGTTGCAATTAAGATCAATGCTCAATGTGGCAGATAACTCAGGCGCCAAAAAGGTGAGCATGATTGGTATGCCGGGTAGGGGAAATAAGAAAATTGCACGTGTTGGCGAGGTAATCAACGTGTCGGTCATTGAGGCAATTCCCTATGGCCAAGTAAAAAAAGGGGAAAAATTATCAGCCGTGGTAGTACGAACACGTAAGGAACACAAACGAAAAGATGGAAGCTATATAAGATTTGATGATAACGCATGTGTGATATTACTTGAAAAAGCAGTGAAGGATCCCAAAGGGTCACGGATCTTCGGTCCCATTGCAAAAGAAGTAAAAGACCGCGGTTTTAATAAGATTGCAAGTTTGGCAGAGGAAATTTATTAAGGAGTGAGTTATTTATCGAACTATGAGAATCATAAAAGGAGATAAAGTAAAAATTATTTCGGGCAAGAATAAAGGAAAAGAAGGCGTGGTTGAGAAAGTATATAAAAGGCAAAATACCCTCCTTATTCCTGGAATTAATCTTTATAAAAAACATATCAGAAAAAATGAAAAGATGCCCCAGGGAGGCGTAGTTGAAATTCCCCGCGCACTTGCAACAAACAAAGTTATGTTAATTTGTCCGAAGTGTAAAAGCACCACGCGTGTCGGATATGAAGTCGAAAAGAATAAAAAAACGAGAATTTGTAAAAAATGCAAGAGTGCACTTTAGTCAACATTGAATTACCTATATGACATTTAAAGAACAATACCATACTGAGCTTAAGAAAAAACTGATGGATACGCTGAAGATTAATAATCCGATGGCGGTTCCCCGGATGCTCAAGGTGGTTATTAATGTAGGAGCCGGTGAGGCGGTTGCAAACAAAAACGTCATCGAAAAAATTCAAGAGCAGATCACCCTCATCGCAGGTCAAAAAGCGGTAATCACCAAAGCGAAAAAATCAGTTTCCGCGTTCAAAATCAGGATGGGACAGGCAATTGGAGTAAAAGTTACCTTAAGGGGAGACCAGATGTATCACTTTGTCCAGAAATTGGTAACCATAGTTATTCCCCGGCTTCGTGATTTCAGGGGAATAGCCGACACAACGGTTGATCAACACGGCAATCTGAATCTTGGATTTACCGAGCAGACCATATTTCCCGAGATAGAGTTTGATAAAATTGATAAAATAAGAGGCTTGCAAGTCACGGTGGTGACGACAGCCGGAAGCAAAGAAAAAGGCAAGAAATTATTTACATTACTTGGAGTTCCGTTTAAAATCTAATATGGCAAAAACATCAGATGAGGTTAAATTCCTCCACAAACAGAAATTCACCGTCAGACATAGAAACAGATGTGGTTTATGTGGGCGCGCACGTGCTTACATGAGGAGATTTGGTTTGTGCCGCATATGTTTTCGCGAGCGTGCACTCGCCGGGGATATTCCCGGAGTTAGAAAAATTTCCTGGTAACTTATGAGCAGATCACTGAAAAAAGGTCCCTATATCGATGAGAACTTGATGAAAAAGGTTATGCAACAAAAGCAAAACGGAGCTCGTGAGACGCTCAAAACGTGGGCTCGTGCGTCACAGGTAGCCCCTGAGTTTGTAGGACATAAGATAGGAGTACATAACGGGCGCAAACACATTGAAGTCCTCATCTCAGAAGGTATGGTCGGACACCGGTTGGGGGAGTTTTCTTTTACCCGCACATTTAAAGGACACGGAAAAATTACCAAGAAGACCATGGATAAAACTTAATAATTGAGGATATGATCTTATGAATGACCCAATTGTAGATTTGATAATAAATATAAAAAACGGATACATGTCCCACAAGGGCTCAGTTGCCATGAGCCATTCCCTGTATAAAATGGTGGTGATTGAAAAGTTAAAAAAACTGGGATTTGTAAAAGAAGTGGAAGTAGTAGGGGACTTGAAAAAAAGAATTACCGTGACGTTACTGTATAAAAACGGGGAACCAGCCATAACTGGAGTACAAATATTTTCAACCCCCGGTAAACGGGAATATATTGCTTATAAAAAACTAAAACCGGTTTTAGGTGGCATGGGCTACTCGTTTCTTTCAACGCCAAAAGGTATAATGACCGATAAAGAATCAAAAAAGAGCAAATTGGGAGGAGAGTTATTATTTTCGCTTTGGTAATATGTCAAAAATAGGCCAAAAACCAGTTATTGTCCCGCAGTCTGTGTCCGTTGATATAGCAGAGGGAAAAGTCACCGTCAAAGGAACGGGTGGTACCCTTGCTATATCCATGACTCCCGGGATAACGGTAGCAAAAGAAAAAGATACCCTTATATTTTCACGTGCAAATAACTCAAAACACCAAAAATCACTCCATGGTTTGTATCGAAGTTTGGTCGCCAATGCAGTTACCGGAGTTGAGACTCCGTGGGAGAAGAACTTGGAAGTGGTGGGAACGGGATTTAATGTAAAATTACAAGGGGCCGACCTCGTTTTTAAAGTCGGTTATAATCATCCGGTAGTTTTTAAAAAAATAGAGGGCATCACGTTTGCAGTTGAGGGAAATAATAAGGTAAGCATCAAAGGAATTGATAAGCAATTAGTCGGAGAGATTGCTTTTAAAGTGAAAATGATTAAAAAACCGGATGTATACAAAGGAAAAGGAATTAAATAC
>CAYINK010000152.1:0-2715 GCA_964364765.1 uncultured Gammaproteobacteria bacterium | reverse complement strand
TTTTCTTTCATAAGGTTCCATTATAGCAATGAGTTAATCAATGTTCAAGAGTAAAATCCTAGACTTTTTGTTTTTCAGGAAGTTTTTTTGAAAGAAGAGATAGAAATGACTTATCAGGAGGAAGGCCTAAGTTTAAGAGAGCTCTGAGCTGGTTCCTTAATTTTTTTTGATCTTTGTCTGTCATACTATGACCCCCCTTCGTCAAAGACTTCGGCGGGGCAAGACGAGCCAAATGTAAACCTATACATATTATATACATATCATAAAATTTGTCAAGCGCAATAGTTGAAAACAGTTGCAAACAGTTTCAAACAGCTCATCAAGATATAATTGTTATAACGGTCATAATGGTTATAAATATTATAAAATAAAGAAATTACTATGAAAATTGCGATTTTGGGTGGAGCTTTTGATCCGCCACACATTGGCCATTATCTGGTTGCATCTCAGGTAAAGGAACAGCTCCGAATGGATGAAGTGTGGCTCATGACGTGTTACTCCTACTTTCCTGAATTTCCCGTCAAATTCGCAAAGATTACTCCCTATGAGAAGCGGCACAGAATGGCATCATATTTTCGAAAATTTGGGATTAAAGTGTCTAATTTTGAACAAAAATATAATAAACGAAGTAGGACCATCGATACGCTTCGATTGCTCAACAAAAAATATCCTCAACATACATTTTCCTGGATAATCGGATCCGATTGTCTCCCCTCTTTTCGCTTATGGAATGAGTGGAAAAAATTAGTAAAAGAACATAATCTCATTATTTTTCCCCGAGACACTGACTTTAAAACGTTGGAAGATCGGGTAAGAGAGGCATTTAATATTAAAGAAATACCTCCAAACATTACCGTGGTCGAAGGAGACTTAATGGTGAGTAATATTGCCTCAACGCATATACGGAATAGAGTGAGGAAGAATTTACCAATTGGGGCGTTTGTGTTGCCGGAGGTTGAAAAATATATTATTAGTAGTAAATTATATAAATAAATTTTTTAATAACTTTCTAGTTTGTCATTCCCGCGTAGGCGGGAATCTAGGCGCCTGGATCCCCGTCTTCACGGGGATGACAAAATGAGAATGAAAAATATCTTATGATTGATATAGATTCAAAAAAGGATACTGAAAAGATTATTTACTTCATTCAAGGAGTCCTGAAAAAAACAGAGTCAAAAGATGTAGTGGTTGGTTGGTCGGGGGGAATTGACTCGACGGTGTGCCTTTATTTATTGGCTAGAGCGTTATCTCCACAGAATATTCATGCGTTGCATATGCCGTATATTCACTCATCAATTAACGAATTAACGGATTCACGGATTCACGGATTAAAAATTCACGAAATTTCAATCAAGAAGGCGGTTGACAATTTATGGAAAACAGTAGAAGGTAATTTTAGTCTGGATTCCCGCCTTCGCGGGAATGACAAACAGAATCGCGGGAATGACCCCACTTCGCCAAGGCTTCGTGGGGCAAGCCTAGGGGAGAAAGTGAGACTGGGAAATATTATGGCACGGGTAAGGATGATTATGCTTTTTGATTATGCAAAAAAAGTAAATGGATTAGTTTGCGGAACGGAAAATAAGTCAGAGCATTTATTGGGCTACTTCACCCGCTATGGGGATGGGGCGTCTGACATTGAGCCGATACAGCATCTGTTCAAAACTCAAGTGTTTGAATTGGCTAAATATTTAGGTGTTCCGGACACAATCATTAACAAATCTCCAAGCGCAAACCTGTGGGATGGACAGACGGATGAAGGGGAGTTTGGGTTTACGTATGAAGAGGCGGATCGAGTTCTTGCAGGGTTAAATATATTAGACAAAGATAAAATGAAAAAAATTAAAGAACGAGTAAAGGGAAATAAGTTTAAACAAGAGGTGCCGTATACCTTATAATTGAGAACATTCAATTTCCAATACTACCAATATCCAAACTCCAATATCCAAATCCCAATATCCAATTATTTGGAAATTGGAAATTGAGAATTGGCTGATTGGTAGTATTGGACATTGAACATCTACTACTTTATCTCAATTTTTTGTCCCGGGTGGGGGTGGTTGAACTCGGCGAGGCCGGTGGTGGGATTTTTTTCGGTAAAATGACGCCAGACGGATATTTCCAGATAAGGGTTATCTTTTGTGCCGGATGAGCCAGGATATATGATTAATTGCCCAGGAGTTGCTCCAAAAAGATTGTCTACATAGATGGCTTTTTTCGTCACATCATTTAGGGTAATCTCAATGGTATCCCCATATTTGAACACACCCTTTAGCTCTTCATGAGTTAAGATCGTCTTAATATTGCCATGATTATCAATATGTCCTACATAATGATCGTCCAGTACAAGTATGTTGTTTGAGGGAATCTCTTCAAGCTCAAGCTCGTCCTCCATCTCATCCATCAGGTGAGCACTTACTCGTGAATATAAATCACGGGATCTAAATTGGCTACCCTGATCCAATCCAGGGTAATGGAACACTAGGTCAATTTTATTTTTTATCAGGGAAAAGTCATATCCCGCATTAGGTCCGCAAAGGAACATACCCGATTTTAATTTAATAATAATGAACTCGGCTCCCTTGGCTTTTTTCACTCCCTCCATCGTCTGAATGCGCGGATCGGTATTTTGAAATATCACCGTATTTAACGGGTCTCCATAGTGTTCTTCGGTAATATTGACCTGATTTATGAGAAAGGCGGTATGAATGGGTG
>CAYINK010000151.1:0-2726 GCA_964364765.1 uncultured Gammaproteobacteria bacterium | reverse complement strand
TCAATATTTGAAGTGTGATACCAGCCGGTACTATTTTTTTCTTTGATTCTGAATACTGATTTTTTTTCAATTATATCCTTATTATCAAAGCGCACGGTTAACAAGCCAAGATAATTGTTGGAGGCGGTAAATTCTCCTCTTACTCCCCCATTGCTTTGTACGACATTCGCAACTGAGTGATCGTAGGAAATGATGTTTGGATTAATATCGGAGTTGAGAAAATAAACAATCGATAAGATTATTGCAGTGAGGAAAAGAGCAAGTGGGACAGCCTTTGACATTCACTAATTATACCGTAAAGATTCAGTTTGTTTTGAAGATGGTTTTCTCAAGAGTACCGATTCTTTTTTCGTGATTGATCAATATTTTATCTATTCTATTAAATCCAGCGTCCTGAGCATTAAATCCTGTAGTAATGAGTTCAACAAGGTGGTCCGTATTTCTTTGAAGCATCTCACCAACTTTTGAAAACAGCTGTGACGTTACTTGTGCTGTAACTTGTGGTACAACCCGAGCAGTCACTTGGGGTACTACCTTAGCAATAACTTTTGAGGTAACCTGTTCGGCTATTTCCCTTTTTGCATCTGTAAACATCGCTTCAAGCACACCCAGATCCTTCTTAGTTAACATAAGAGTAATTTTAAACAAATAACAAGTAAAAGTCTATAACATCATTTTGGATGTGTCCAGGGACTATATGCTACAAAAACATTGTTTTAGAGGGATAGGAAGGGGTAAAAATGGGGATAGTACTTAGTCAATTAACGAATTAACGGGTTAACGGATTTCACAATTAACATCAAATACGCTCAACTATTTTTTATGCAGGAGTTTAATGTATTCGCTTGGCGAAAGATCGATTTCATTCAATATTTTTCTTATGAGGCCTCGTCCAAGGTCCTTGTTGTGAACTGGGATTACGGTTCCTTTATTATCTTTTCTCCGATAAAAGAATTTGTGACTTCCTTTTTGTCGAGTTTCAATAAAGCCAAGCTGATGAAGGATGCGAATAAATTTTCTTGCGTTGATGACAGGAAGATTTGGCATGAGATTAAAAAGCAAATCTGATGGGAATATCGACAATTCCTATGAGGCCGGTTTTCTTTGATTGTGAAGCAAAATCAATTTTTCCGGCATAATCGCGGTTATTTTTTGCCTCTTCAAGTACAAGCTCTAGGGCTTCATTGATATTTTTAATGACTTCTTCATATGTTTTTGCTTGAGTCATGCAACCTGGCACAGAAGGAATTGAGGCTACAAATACCCCATCCTCATCTTGCTCTACTATTACTTTGAAGTTCAATACTTTTGTCATACTGATATTATAACACCCTGATTCATTCATATGATATTTATTGCACATTGATGAATTAAACACAAGGGCGTATATGCTACAAAACTAGCATTTTAGGCTGATGGGAAGGGAGAAAAATGGGGATAGTACTATACCGATAAAAAATTAACGAATTAACCCTTCGATAAATCTCAGGGCAAGCAAATTAACGGATTAACGGGTTAAAGGATTAACGAGTTCACTTATTACTTTTTTATTCTAACCCATGAGAGATAAAGGAGACAGCTGATTAGCGTGGTAAGACTGATGGCAAGACCCAGATAGTAAAGCCGTTGGGGCCAGAACTCGATGACTAGTTCGAAGTCGTAGCTTCCATCTGCGTTTTTATGGCAAGGAGCATTGTCATTGCGAGGAGCCCTAAGCGACGTGGCAATCTGTTGATTATTACAAATTTTATTTGTATCAACTATCCAACTATTTGCGTATCCATTTACCATAAGGTGGTTTGCATCATCAATGATTGGTTTCCTGAACCAGGTCTCGCCAACGGGTCTCGCGGGAAGGCTATCGTTTTGGATTGTTCCCCGAACGTTCCCTGATTGAAAATTGTTAATTGATAATTGAGGATTTAACTTACTTGGCATTACCAAGTAAGTTTTCCATCCCTCATGAAAACTTTCACTCATAACCAGAGGAAAAGTTCCTTCCGCATTATGGACTCTCACCCGATATTTTACCGGACTGATCATGCGGTATTCTAGAATAGTTTTTTCAGAATCTTTGGGGCTATTGGGGGTATTGGGAGTATTAGGGATGTTTGGGGGATTACCGACGTAGATTGCTGACCTTGTCACATAGTCATTTTGTGATACAATATTCGGTAGTTTGCTCACGTCATTTGTGTTGAAAATCTTCAGTGGGATATATAATTTGGGTAAAAATAATTCATCCGGAATCTTTATCAAATCAATCTGGCCAAACGTATTTACTTCAGCTTTATTTTGATAAAGAGAGTTAATGAATGTTTTATCCGGCACTACATACCATGAATTATTTTTAATATGAAGCAGATTCGCGTCACTCTTATTCATAATATATTTCACATTGAGAAGTGAATTAAGGCGAAAAAATGATTTCTTATCGATATTTTCCAAAGTCGTATCAGCTATTTGTGCACCGATCCCCGTATCTATAACTTGAGACTTGGATAATACATTTACAAGCGGATCAGGACCATTATATCCACCAGGAGGCCAAGTGTAGGCAAAATAACCCAACTTTGAGAAAGGTAAAGAAAATATGCGGTAGTTCAATTCCTCATCATTTATTTTTTCTTTTAGATCAAAGACATATTTAGGAATTTCATATTTTCCCGCTCCTAACAGTTTATTACCTGAAGGAATAAACTGACCTGAAATAATAGGAAATCCAT
>CAYINK010000150.1:0-2727 GCA_964364765.1 uncultured Gammaproteobacteria bacterium | reverse complement strand
TCGTCTTTAGAAATGATATTGATTAATTGTTTTTGATATTTAGATAGTTTAAAAAAATAATTTTTTTCTGAAACTTCTTCAAGTTTTCTTCCCGGATGTTCAAAACATTCGCCTTTTTCATTCAATTCATCAGAAGGATAAAACGTTTCACAGCCAACACAATAAAGACCTTTATATTTTTTTTGATAGATATCACCTTTAGTTGCACAAAGTTGCCAAAGTTTTTGACTTGAAAGAAAATGGTTTATTTTATCGCTCCCTCTTTGAAAGATGTCAATTTTGACTGATAATTTTTTTGCTAGTTCTTGAAATTTTTTAGCATTTTTGTCAATAAATTCTTGAATTGGCATTTTTTCTTTTGCAGCGGCTTGGACATTTTTTAGGGAGTTTTCATCGGCACCCGAAAGAAGACAGGTTTCCTCACCTAATAGATGATGATAGCGAGCAATCGTGTCGGTTAGGACAAACTCCAGAGCATGGCCAATATGCGGTGAAGCATTTACATAAGGAATAGCGGTTGTGATGTAGAACTTTTTCTGCATAACCTATTGTATCAAAAACCGTACCCCAAGTACAAAGGAAAGAAGAAGAATTGCATTTATAAAGTTGAATCCGACTGCATAATTTATGAAACAAAATAGAAGGGTGAATAATGCAATAAAAAGAGAATCAATTCGAGATAAGAAGAGTGACGTGAGATTGAACAGAGTGAGAGTAAACAAAATAATAAAGGAAGAAATAATATATACATTATTTGGCGGAATCAAAATTACGAGTACTAATAGAATGAGAAAAAGGGGAGTCAGGATAAGTACTTTTTTGTGCTTGTTCATTTTTTTCCAGTTGAATCTTTCGAGTCAATAAATTATAATCGTCATTATATGAAAAAACTACCAGATGATAAGCAGAAGATAATCGAGCTATTTGCTCAGAAATCAGGCGATACCGGATCTCCTGAAGTACAGGTTGCGCTTCTTACCCAGAAAATTGAGGGTCTTACCGAACATCTTGACATCAACAAAAAAGACAATCATTCCCGTCGCGGGCTTTTGAAAGTGATTGCAAAAAGACGAAGGATTTTGAATTATTTGCTGAAGCTTGATGAAAAGCGATACAAGCAATTAATTGAAAAAATTGGGTTAAAGAAATAACTTTATCCTTCACTCTTCTCATAGATACTTATATTATTAACAATAGTTTGGTTTGCTTTAGATTGGGTATATTTATTTAACCATTATTTTTTTCTATGAAAATCTTCGAAAAATCTCTTACCCTTCAGGGCGGTGAATTAAAACTTCAGTTTGGAAAGCTTGCTCAGGCGGTTGATACTTCGGTTTACGCCACACTTAACGGTGCGGCGGTTCTTGTGACGGTCGCAGTTGGTCCTGAGAATCCGGCAATTGATTACTTCCCACTTTCTATCGAATATGTTGAAAAACTTTATGCAGGCGGACTCATCAAGGGCTCACGTTGGATTAAGCGTGAAGGAAGACCTTCAGATGAAGCGGTCCTTACGGGCCGGCTCATAGACCGATCGGTGCGACCTCTTTTCCCCAAAACATATAAAAAACAGGTTCAAGTCGTCATCACTCTTTTGTCGGTAGATGGAAGCACGCCGGTTGAGATATTATCATCAATCGCCGCTTCAAGCGCCCTCGCCATGTCAAGCATTCCTTGGGATGGACCTATTTCAACGACCAAAATAGGATATGATAAATCTTTTCTGGTCAATCCAAGCGAAAAGCAGATGCAGACGTCATCGCTTAATTTAGTTGTCTCCTCAACAAAAGAGAAGGTAGTTATGATCGAAACTGAGGCGGATGCGGTAAAAGATGAAATTATTCAAGAAGGTATCGAGCTTGCAAAAAAAGAGAATAAAAAAGTCATCGAATTTATTGAATCATTGCATGACAAAGTTGGAAAAAAGAAAAGCGTCATGGTTGAAGTTGAAGAAAACAAGGAGCTTTTGGAAATTATTAAAAAGTCGTATACGGGGGAATTAATTGAGGCATTAAAAGAATCCGCCTCATCTGCGGGAAGTAACAGTGCACTTCTGAATGGCATTATTGAAAAAATGTACGTGGAAGTTGGTGGTAAATATGATAAAAAACAAATTTTAGCCGCTATAACAAAATATAATTACGCGCAGATAAAAGAAAATATGTTGAAAAAAGGACAACGGGTTGATGGTCGGAAAGCCGATGAAGTACGGGAGCTGTATATTGAGACAGGACTTCTTCCCCGGACACACGGATCCGCATTATTTCAACGGGGCCAGACACAAATTCTTTCCATCGTTACTCTTGGGTCAACCACTCTTGAACAACTCATCGAAGGTCCTGAAGGTAAAGAAGCGAAGCGATATATTCATCACTATTCAGACGGTCCTTATTCATACGGTCAAACGGGTCGGATGTTTGGACCAAGTAGACGCGCCATCGGACACGGTGCACTTGCAGAAAAAGCAATCGAGCCGGTTCTTCCCGACTCCGACGCATTTCCTTATGCAATACGGGTGGTTTCTGAGATATTGGCTGAAAACGGTTCCTCATCAATGGGTTCTGTGTGCGGCTCCTCTCTGGCGCTTATGGACGCAGGAGTTCCGATACGAGATGCCGTTGCAGGGATTGCGATGGGAATCATGACGGAGAGCGATGATAAATATGTTGTCTTGACTGATATAGTCGGACTTGAGGATTTTTCAGGCGAAATGGACTTTAAAATTGC
>CAYINK010000149.1:0-2734 GCA_964364765.1 uncultured Gammaproteobacteria bacterium | reverse complement strand
ATATTGGCGGGGGATTTTGCCCTAACCCTTGCGGATGAACTTTTCATGGATATTATTTTTACCTCACCTATTTCTGAGTCAATAAAGAAACAATCAATTACCCTTTATAACAAATATAAACAAGAGCTTCTTATTGGACAGTATTTAGATTCCAAGCATCTTGGATCGCCTGAAAAAATAATGTTATTAAAGACGGCTCAATACTCATTCGCGCGCCCGGTTGAGTTTGGACTGTTATTAGCAGATGTTCCGCAAAAAGTTATCAGAAAATGGGAAACATGGATGACAAAAGCGGGTATGGCATTTCAATTAAGGGATGATTTTGAGGGGATTATGGGTGATGAAATAAAAGAAGGTAAATCAGTTGTTTCTGACACAGAAGAAGGTAAAAATACTTTCATCGTCAGGTTATTTAAAGAGAAAGCAAATAAGCAGGAGCAAGAGCGTTTTTATTCATTTTTTGGAAAACAAAGCATAATAAATAAGGATATCAATTGGTACAAGAATAAAATAAAAGAGAAACAAATTGATATCGAAATCAAATCACAAATAAATAATTCATGTAAAGAATTGTATCAAGAATTATTAACGACTCTTGGGGGTCAAACCGGTCTTCATAATCTTGCACAAGAAATACTTGAGTACATTCAAATGATATAATAATTGCTATGTTCAACCCTACCTTTAACATTACCAACAAAACCCTCAACAACATCTCAAAGATTGAGGCGGCTGAGGAGGTTATTCGTCACTCACCCCTTTTACCTCTCTGGGAAAAACAGTTTAAAGAAGATGCTATCGTCCGCTCTGCATATCACGGGACCCATATTGAAGGGAACATGTTAAAACAAGATGAGGCAAAAGACGTACTCTTGGGAAAAGATGTCCTCGGTCGTCCGCGGGACATCCAAGAAATCATTAATTACCGGAAAGTGATTGAACTCATCGATGAGGAAGCTCAAAAGAAGATTGATAAAATCACCGAGCAACTCATCAAAAAACTTCATCGCACCATTACTACAAAAATTTTAAACCCCGAGCAAGCAGGGGAATACCGGCTTAAACAAGTAGTTATCCGTAACTCATCCAATGGTGAAATAACTTTCAAACCCCCCGCTCCGATGGAAGTGCCTTTCCTCATGCGCGAATTTGTGTACTGGATAAATAAGGAAAACGCGGATGAGATTCATCCGGTACTTCGTGCAGGAATAGTCCATCATGAGTTGGTTCGCATACATCCTTTTATCGATGGAAACGGGAGAGTAGGACGGATATTGGCAAGTCTCATATTGTTTTTGGGCGGATATGACATCAGGCGATTTTTTTCACTTGAAGAGTATTATGACCGCGATGCTGTTGTCTACTATGAACATTTAGGAAAGGCCACTGCAGGAGATCTTACCTCTTGGCTTGAGTATTTTACGTATGGAGCCGCAATTGAGTTTACCAAGACGAAGGAGAAGATATTAAAGCTTTCAA
This sequence comes from uncultured Gammaproteobacteria bacterium, assembly GCA_964364765.1. GTDB lineage: Bacteria > Patescibacteriota > Microgenomatia > UBA1406 > GWC2-37-13 > YC2-FULL-38-9. The sequence goes on along the minus strand of CAYINK010000149.1, from coordinate 1,255 downwards.
AGGATGTAAAATTAAAAGAGCGGATGGGGGGAAAACAGATATTTCTGACCGAGCGGCAGATAAAAATAATTGAGTATATTCAAGAGGTTGGATATCTACAAAATAAATCTTTTAGCACTTTATTCTCGGATATTTCAGAAGATTCAGTCCTCCGGGATGTACAGGATCTCATAAAAAAAGGAATTATCAAAAAAGTTGGAAGTACTAAATCAGCTCGTTATGTGACTGTATGAAGGGATAGCTGCCCCTCGTTTTTTAATTCTTCACAGTTCGCCACGAAATGCTTTGTCATCCCCGTGAAGACGGGGATCCAGACTAAAATTACAAAATTGAAATTATAGCCTAGATTCCCGCCTACGCGGGAATGACACATAAGACGTCTCGAAGCATTGCGATGGGGTAAGTTTAAATCACTTTCTCCTCATGAGTCTTATTCCCCCGTAGAGGGCAAGTAGCACTGGCAATAGAAGAATATCAAGGTATTTGACTACATCTTTTGTATTTTCCGGAAGTTCCGGGAGAGGATAAAAGGTTATCGTTCGTGACCGGATTCCGGACAAGGCTCCGCCTGAGGCGAGATTGTTAACGAGATTAAAAATAAAGTCCACGTTTCCGCTGTTTTTACTCAAGTATTGCACATTCAGGAAACGGGATGAGGGAATAAGGACAACGGTTCCTCCTTCACGGGTTTGAACCTGGGCCACCAAAGAAAACTCTTTTATATCTTTCAATTCCGGTTGTTTTATCTTCTGAGGAAGGAGCTCATATGAGTCTTTTTGCCCCCAGGAATTTTTAGGAGAAAACACAAGTGTCTGCGCTTCCAACCCATTTTTCTTGTTGAGTGAAACTGAGGACGTCCAGGGAAAAGTAAGTTGAGCAACATTGGAAAAATATCCGCTTTTTTGATTTAGGTTATTTGTTTTGACCCAAAAGGGGTATGGAGTCATGAATTGATACGTTTCATTACCAAAATTGACATATTCGGCACTTGAGGAAAGCACAAAATCTTTATTCAGGGTAACTCCCCATTCTTCAAGGAGAGAAAAAAGATCATGACTTGCGGCCTCGGTCGTAAGATTGTCATTAATCCCCACCCCGTCGATGAGAAAAACAATTTTTCCCTTGTCTGCCACATATTTTTTTATTTTTCCTATTTCTTTTTCCCCATATTTCTTTTTGTTTGAATCGATGAGGATGACCGTCTTATACGATGAATCAATTTCCTTTACCGATTCGGAGGTGATATCGAGAGGGA
>CAYINK010000148.1:0-2741 GCA_964364765.1 uncultured Gammaproteobacteria bacterium | reverse complement strand
CGCATTGCTCGTATTTTTAATACCTATGGACCCAATATGTTGCCCGAAGATAAAAGAATGATTGTATCTTTCATCATTGAAGGTCTCAATAATAGGCCGATTCCCATATTTGGTGATGGAACTCAGACTCGATCGCTTTGTTATATCGATGATATGGTTGAAGGACTTATGCGGTTTATGTTTTATCCTGACTTGGGAGGAAAAATTATAAATCTGGGAAGTCCCGAAGAACATACCGTCCTTGAATACGCGAAAAAAGTCAAGAAATTATTGGGCTCAACCAGTGGAATTGTCCTTTCAGAAAAGTTGCCAACCGATGACCCCAAACAACGGCGGGCTGATATAACAAAGGCAAAACAACTCTTGAAATGGGAGCCGAAAGTCTCCCTGGATGAGGGGCTTATGAAATTGATTACCTATTTAAAAGAATTTAAATCATGAAAAAAGCCACGATCATCATCCCTACCTATAACGAAGAGGGAAATATAAAGCAACTTATTGAGCGCGTATTTGAAGTTACGTCTCATGTGGTAAATTGGGAAATTGATGTGGTGACAGTTGATAGCAACTCGCCCGATGGCACCGGAAAGATCGTCGAGTCTCTTATCCAAAAATATCCCCATCTTCATTTGCTAAAAACGGAAAAAGAAGGACTGGGAAAGGCGTATATAAAGGGATTCAAAATCGCGATGGAGAAACTGCAACCCTATCTTTTGTTTGAGATGGATGCTGATCTTTCGCATGATCCAAAATTAATCCCCACATTCCTTGAAAAAATTGAAAAGGGTGCGGATTTTGTTATTGGATCCCGTTATATCAAAGGAGGATCAATTCCTGCAGACTGGGGTCTGTACCGAAAAGTACTCTCCTCTCTTGGTAATCTTATCATCCGTTTTGGCTTTATGAAATTATCTATAACCGATTGGACATCGGGGTACCGCGCAATCAAGGTATGGATTGTGAGAGATGCATTCACCCATACCGAACAATACACAGGTTATGTATTTCAGGTCGCACTTCTAGATCGGGCAATTGCCAGGCATGCTAAGATCGCCGAAGTACCCCTTCAATTTATCGACCGAAAAAGCGGGATGTCAAAAATAGACTCGTTCCAATATGTTGTACAGACGCTTTGGTATGTATTTACCCATTCTTCATTTATCAAATTTGTGATCGTCGGACTTTTTGGGTTTGTTATTGACTTTGGATTTGCCTACGCATTTATTAATGTGGTTAAAATTGCAAAAACACCAGCCAATATGTTATCCGCCGAGGTTGCGATTGTGTGTAACTTTTTCATCAACAACTTCTGGAGTTTCAGGCATAAAAAAATTGACGGGGGGCTTCTGGCTTATGCCGGAAAGTTTTTCATCTTCAATTTTGTTTCCCTTGGGTCAATTCTCATACAAGGAGGAGGAATGTTTCTTGCTCTCAAATTCCTTGGCGACACTAAATTCATAGTACTTGGAGGCCTGTCATCCTGGATTCTCTACAAGGTTCTGATAATCGCCTTCTTCATCATCCCCTACTCTTACGTGTTGTATAACAAGGTTGTGTGGAAAAATAAGTAAATAGTATCTATGCATCAACTTGAAGAAAATAGTATAAAACAATTTACTCAGTGGGCGGATAATTATGATAACCCACTCACTTCGATAACTTTTCAACAAACAAACTCTCATATTGTGAAGCTTCTTAATCCAAAACCAGATTCATCACTTTTGGACGTAGGTTGTGGATCGGGAATATTAATCCAGAAATTGCTTTCCTTAAACAGGGATATAAAATTATTTGGACTGGATATTACTCCCAAAATGGTTGAGGTTGCAAAAAAGAAATTTACTAATAATTCAAATATTAAAATCATACAGGGCTCGGCAATTAAAATGCCTTATGAAGATAATTCGTTCAACTTTGTCACCTGTGCTAGCTCTTTTCACCACCATCCCGATCCCTTGCTGTCCGTTAAAGAAATGATTCGGGTATTAAAACCGGGTGGAAAACTTCTTATTCTTGATATGTGTATTGAAGGATTCCTCCGCAAGTTACTTTTCAAGGTTGAAAATGTTTATCACAATGAGGGAAAAGTGTTCAGATTAAGTAACAAAGAAATGTATGACCTATATAAAAAAGTAGGATTAACGCAAATCAAGCAATCAACTTTTCTCTATTTTACGCTGATTACAGAAGGAGTTAAATAGTATGTATCTAAACTTATTGTTTTCCCTTTTTACTGCAGTAACTGGTTTTATAGTCGGATGTATTGGTGCCTTTATCTATGAGAATCTCCCATTCTCAAAAATATTTGGAATAAAAAAGCTTATTATTCGAGGGTATAAATTTCACCATAGTCTATATGGACTATTATTAATTTAATGGCTTTATTATTTCATGAAAATTCTATATTTTTTGTATCATCAGGTCTTGGTGTGATTGCAGAACACTATCTCACCGGTGGAGGATTTGATTTCATCATGAAAGAAAAAAATTGATTAATTTGAAAAAATATTCTCAAAAAGTAATCGCAGGTTTGTTATTTACACTTGTAGGCATTTTTCTTTTGGTAATGGCACGAAAATAAATATTCTATTTGTGTTGATATGGATTAAATATAGTACTATACTAAAAATATTGATAACTTTTTATATTTGTGGTATGATAAGTTTAGAAGTTTATAATAGTCTAATACCCGACTTTCGCAAATTAGTGTCCTGACTCCAGTTTTTAAAGTAAATTGTGGA
>CAYINK010000147.1:0-2747 GCA_964364765.1 uncultured Gammaproteobacteria bacterium | reverse complement strand
ACAACATATATGTTTTGTATATTTTGCAAACACACGGATACGGAGGTAATTGAGACACGATTGTCAGAAGACGGAGCAACGGTTCGCAGGCGAAGAAGCTGTCCCAAGTGCGAAAAACGCTTTACCACCTATGAACGGCTTGAGGAATTGCCCGTTCTGGTAATTAAGCGGGATGGACGGCGGGAACGATTTGATAGGGACAAGTTGAGGAGAGGTCTTTTTAAGGCATGTGAAAAAACCGCACTGACGGCCCAACAGATAGAAGAAGTGGTTCTTTCGGTCGAGCAGGAATTGAAAAATTTAGGCGTGTCTGAGGTTGAAAGCAATCAGATTGGAAAATGGGTTGCAAAAAAATTGAAAGTTCTTGATAAAATTGCATACATTCGGTTTGCGTCTGTATTCAAGCGGTTTGTGGATATAGACGATGTTGAAAAAGAAGTTAAAAAACTTTTATAATTTATTAATCAATATGAAACTCACCGGTTTCTCTCAAAAGGTCTTTCTGGATCGCTATTCGCTAAAAGATAAAAAAGGTAGTCCTATTGAGAAAGAACCCGGGCAGATGTGGAAACGGATTGCAAAGGCGGTTGCCGGTCAGGAAAAGAAAGAAGATGGGAAAAAGTGGGAAAAGGAATTTTATGAGGCAATGAAGGATTTTAAGTATATTCCGGGGGGACGTATTTTGGCGGGGGCCGGAACTGGATTTGACGTAACATTTTATAATTGTTTCGTGATCCCAAGCCCTCAAGACTCACGAGGTGGCATTTTAGACACCTTAAAACGAATGGTTGAGATTATGGCGCGGGGCGGTGGTGTCGGCATAAACCTTTCCTCACTTCGTCCGCGTGGATCCCGTGTCAAGAAAGTAAACGGCTTTTCCTCAGGCCCGATCAATTGGGCTGAGCTTTTTTCAGTCGCAACAAAAGACATTATCCAACAAGGGGGCACACGACGCGGGGCTCTTATGTTGATGTTGTGGGATTGGCATCCTGATATTGAAGAGTTTATTACGGTGAAACAAGATTTGCTTCGTATAAACGGGGCAAATTTGTCCCTCTGTGTTTCTGACTCTTTTATGGACGCGGTTGAAAAGGATGCGGATTGGCCTTTGGTTTTCCCTGATACAAATGATGCTGAATATGATGAAAAATGGAATGGCGATTTGGAAGAATGGAAAAAATTGAATAAAAAAATAATTGTTCGCAAAGTAGTAAAAGCCCGAAAAATCTGGGATTTGATTGCGGAGGCGGCATGGAAATCGGCAGAGCCTGGGGTTGTCTTCATGGAACGCTATAATAAGATGAATAATAACTGGTACTGGAATCGCATAAACTGCGTAAATCCCTGTGTAACCGGAGATACTCTTGTAAACACAACAAATGGTTTGGAAACGATGAGATCGTTATATAAAAAACAGTTACCCTTTCAGGTTGTAGTTAACGGAAAAAATTATTTGTCAACCACAGTAAAACTGACTGGTGTTAAGTCTGTTTATCGACTTCAAACAAAAGAGGGATATTGGCTGAGGCTTACCAAAGACCATAAGGTAGTTACAACCGACGGAGAAATTGAAGCGGGCAAATTGAAATTGGGACAGAAAATAAAATTGAATACTGGCGGATATTTCGGCGTAAGGGGAACTTTGGATGAGGGTTTGGTCCTGGGGTGGCTTGTGGGTGATGGATCGATGAAAAAGGACGTGGCTACTTTATTCTTTTATCATGATGAAAAAAGGGAGCTAGCACCCCGATTTGCGTTGATGGTTGAAAAAATGGTGGAAGGAGAGCAGATAGTTGCCAGATCATATCCTATTGCCCCTCAATATGTTGAGAAAGAAAATAAGGCCGTTATTGAGTCGGTGAGATTATGGCGAATTGCAAACCGTTATGGGTTAACTCATGATGATAAATATCAGGTGCCAAAGGCAGTATTTGAAGGGTCGGAAGAGGTGCAAAGAGGCTTTCTGCAGGGTTTGTTTTCAAGTGATGGAACAGTTGTGGGGACATTGGAAAAAGGCGTCAGTGTAAGATTAACCTCGGTGAGTAGAATTTTGTTGCAGAAAACTCAACTACTGCTTTTGAATTTTGGCATCGTAAGTAAAATTTATGAAAACAGACGTACCGCCTCGCAAAGATTATTACCCGATGGGAAAGGAGGGTCAAAGCTGTATAACTGCCAATCGTATCATGAATTGGTTATCTCAAAAGCATCCTTACTGAAGTTTGCTGCGCTTATTGGTTTTTTACAACAAAAAAAACAGAATAAATTGAAATCTCTTCTTTCCTTATATCATAGGGGGCCATATAAAGAGACGCTAACTGCCACTTTCTTGGCTCTTGTGGAAGATGGTCAGGAAGAAGTATTTGATATAACAGTTGCTGATATCCATAGATTTACAGCTAATGGACTTTCTGTTTTAAATTGCGGTGAAGAGGGATTACCTCCTTGGGGCGTGTGCAATCTCGGCTCCGTAAATCTCTCCGCGTTAGTCAAAGGCGGCAGTATTGATAAAAAAGGCAAATTTGATTTTGGTACTCTTAAGAAAGTTGTGCGTGCCGGTGTCCGTTTTCAAGATAATATAATCGATATGGATCAATATTTTTTTGAAGGGATACGGCAGACGCAACTTGAAGGCGAACGCCGCATCGGGCTGGGAACCATGGGGCTTGGAGACACGCTTATCAAGCTTCACATGCGCTATGGATCAAAAGAATCACTCAATTTTATCAATAAAGTGTATAAATTAA
>CAYINK010000146.1:0-2795 GCA_964364765.1 uncultured Gammaproteobacteria bacterium | reverse complement strand
TAAAAGAAACCAATAGATTACAGGCAATGCATGATGAACTTTTGAAAATGGGAATGAGGACAGTAATTACTAATGACAGCATTACCATCCATGGAGGAAGTCCAAAAAGCGCCATGATTGAGACATATAAAGATCATCGGATGGCCATGGCGTTTGCGCTTGCATCAGCACGCCTTTCGGGCATGAAGATATGTGATGAGCAGGTTGTCAGTAAATCCTTTCCGACATTTTGGAAAGTACTTGAATCATTTACTATTTCATCATCAATCCAATGAATATCATTCTTATTGGATTTATGGGTTCGGGTAAGAGTTCTGTAGGTAAGTTAATTGCCCAGAAGCAGACTAGAGAGCACATTGAAATGGATGATCTTATTCTTCATCGTTCAGGAAGATCGTCCATTTCTGAGATATTTACCCAAGATGGGGAAATTAGATTTCGCGAACTTGAAATGGAAATAGCAAAAGAAGTGAGCAATAAAAAAAATAACGTTATATCCTCAGGAGGAGGAGTGGTGATGAACAAAATAAATATTGATTATCTAAAAATAGGTGGGCCTATCGTATACCTAAAAACGAGTTTTCATGAACTTGAAAGACGTTTAGAAGGTGATACGACTCGCCCCCTTTTTCAAAACAAGAAGAAAGCCCGTGAGTTGTATGATATGAGGGCTGTTCTATACGAGACATATGCGGATCACGTGGTTAAAACTGATAATAAGTCAATAGTCGAAGTTGTTACTAGCGTAATAAATATAGAACTATGAATATTTCAGTAAAAACAAAAATATGTATGATCATCGGTGATCCCGTCGATCATTCATTATCACCTGCCATGCATAGTGAGGCATATAAACATCTTCATATGGATGGACAGTATGTATATCTTGGTGCCAATATAAAAATTGAGAGATTAAAAGATGCGGTTGACGCGGTACGCGTACTGGGTATACGGGGATTGACTTGTACCATCCCTCATAAAGTTAAAGTACTACAATACATTGATGAGGTTGACAAAACAGCTCACATGATTGGCGCGGCAAATACCATCGTAAATACCAACGGAGTACTCAAGGGGTACAATACGGATTGGTTGGGTGTGGTAACTCCTCTTGAAAAAATAACAAATCTTAAAAATAAAAACATATCTGTTATCGGTGCAGGGGGTGCCTCACGAGCAATTGTGTATGGGATGAAAGAGAAAGGCGCGAAGGTTACTATTTATAACCGAACCATTGAATCCGCTCAACAATTAGCTCATGAGTTTGATTGTAAGGTACATCCAATCCAAGATCATCAATATATTTTGGAAAGTGATATCATCATCAACGCTACATCAGTTGGCATGGGAGATTTAGAAGATCAATCGCCAATACCGGAGAACGTATTACGTAAAGGACAAATAGTTTTTGATATTGTATACACACCATATGAAACTGAATTGTTGAAAATGGCAAAAAGAAAAGGGGCGCACGTGATTCATGGGATGGAAATGCTCCTATATCAGGGCACGGCTCAATTTGAGTTATATACGGGGGTAAAAGCCCCCATTGATGTAATGAAAAAAACGTTACTCAGCGCTTTATCACTATGAAAAATATTCGTATTTGCGCAGTGGTAATGAGTCAATCAATGGATGAGCTCCTTCCTATGATTTCTCAAGCAGAGAAAGAGAGTGACCTTGTTGAAGTACGAATTGACTATTTATTACAACCGAATGAGAAGGATTTACATAGAATCAAGGAATATATAAAAAAAGATGTTATTATCACGTGCAGAAGAATGGATGAAGGAGGGAAATGGGCCGGACGAAGACCATTATTTCATTTCATGATTTTAAACAAACCCCTTCCTACCATGAATTAAAAAAAATTATTTTAAAAATGAAACAACACCATCCCTATCTTATAAAAATAGCAACAACGATCAATCATGAGAATGATGCTTACTTATTATATAAGCTACTTATCGAGAAGAAAAAAGAAGATAAGTATATAATTATTGGAATGGGAGATAAAGGAGTATCAACGAGGGTAATATCTCCCCTTTTGGGTGGATATATGACCTATTGTAGTATTGATAATAAAAGATCGGCGCCAGGGCAAATTTCATGTAAAAAAATGAAAAAAATTTATTCATTCATATCGTAATTATGGCTGGTAGTACATTTGGAATACTATTTCGAGTGACAACCTTTGGTGAGTCCCACGGTGGGGCTGTAGGTTGTGTGGTTGACGGTTGCCCGCCGGGGATGAAGATTAGCGTTGAGGATATTCAAAAGGAGCTTGATCGCAGGAAACCCGGGCAAAGTAATATCACATCTCCTCGAAAGGAAGAAGACAAAATAGAGATTTTATCGGGCATTTTTGAAGGAAAAACAACCGGAACTCCCCTCCTCCTTCTTGCGAAAAATAAGGATGCTCAACCAACGGATTATAATCATTTAAAAAATCTCTATAGACCGTCTCATGCTGATTTCACTTATGAAAAAAAATATGGTTTTCGTAATTGGCAAGGATCAGGTCGAGCTTCGGCAAGAGAAACATTAGCTCGGGTTGCGGCCGGCGCAATTGCAAGAAAATTTCTCAAAGAAAAATTTGGAGTAGAATTTTTGGCATATGTTGAGCAAGTTGGTGAAATAAAAGCAACAACAGATTTTACAAAAGTTACGTACTCTCAAATAGAGTCAAATATTGTCCGTTGCCCGGATGTGAAAGTTGCTGAAAAAATGATTCAGTTAATTCAAAAATTAAAACAGGAAGGTGACTCGGTAGGCGGAATTATTCGGGGTGTAAT
>CAYINK010000145.1:0-2804 GCA_964364765.1 uncultured Gammaproteobacteria bacterium | reverse complement strand
AGGATGAGCTCATTCAAAGGTCAGATACGGGGGGACACGTTCAAGGGTTAAAGCACGAACTCCTCAATATCAGTGGAAAGTTGAATATCCTTCTAGACTCCTACCTTGACAATGTAGTGAGCCGTGAAGACTACCTTACCAAGAAGAACCAGCTTATGGGCCAAAAGAAGACCATTGAGGAGAAGATATCCACCCTTGAACATGTCCCCAATAAGTGGCTCGAACCCATGAGGACATTCTTTGATACAGCATTAACTGCGGATAAAATCGCGGGGGACAATGAAAATCTTTATGAAAAAAAGGAGTTCCTCAGAAAGACCGGCTCGAACCTGACCTTAAAAAACAGAATAGTTGATTGTGACCTTCCGGAGCAATGGGCGGCACTTCGTGCCGCCCCGACAACTCGCAATCTGGAGCGGTAGAAGGGATTTGAACCCTCAACCTCTTCCTTGGCAAGGAAGCATTCTACCATTGAACTACTACCGCTATTTTAACTGAATATTATTATCAGATATATTCGAAATCAACTTCTTAAACGCATTTCCTCCTTTATATGACTTTATCTGTCGTTCTCTCCTTTTTGCATCTATTCGATTATCAAATTCTTCTTTATATACTATCATCCAATTTCCCGCTACACGTGTCGATTTTGTTTGTCCACGGTTATGCTCAGTGATCCTTCGATCGATATCATTGGTTGAACCGATATAATAACGCTTACTCTGATTGTTTTGCAAAATATAAACAGTAGACATTATCTAAATCGGCAACCTCCCCGCCTTTGGCGGGGCATTCTACCGTTGAACTACCACCGCAGAACAATTTTCTCAGGAAAATTTTCTGCGTAAACGCATATGTCTCCAAAGTATATCACAGGAGCATTTGTGCCTCAACCGCTGAACATCACATCTTAGAGGGGGGGGGAGTATTATCATTAAATGGCAAGTGACAACAATACATGTATAATATGCGAATGAATAGGAGTCTCAAAATATTTTTTTGTGTTGTGATTTTATTTGCTACTGCATTTAGTCTACGTATTTATAATATATCAACTGCTCCTTCAGGAATAGGAGTCGATGAGGCCAGTTTTGGATACAATGCATACTCCATACTGAAAACAGGAAAGGACGAACGTGGCATCCAATATCCGCTTATTTTTGAAGCTAACGGAGATCAAAAATTACCCATGTACGCTTATTCCCTTGTTCCATTTGTTAAGCTATTTGGTTTAAACAATCTATCAGTTCGCCTACCTTCAGTGATTGCCGGATCAATCATGGGTATTATCTTATTTTTCTTACTCCTTGAATTGGGATACGGAATTAAATTAAGTTTCGTAGGAAGCTTTATATCGATAACAAGTCCCTGGTCTCTCATATTAAGCCGTTTTGGCTATGAATCAAATGTTGCGCTTTTGTTTTTTATTACGGGATTATATTTCTCCTTTCTTGCATACCGTAAGCAATCTATTCTATTGGCTATCTTCGGGGGTTTATGTATGGGGGCAACATGGTTTAGTTATATTGCTTACAGACCGGTAACTCTTTCCATATTAATTGTATTTTCAGCCGTTTATTTTGTTAAACGGAAACGGATAACTACTGTAGGATTGGCTTTATTAATATCATTCTTGATTATAGTTTCTCCATTTATTATTTCTCTTTTTTCTAAACAAGGAACGGCAAGATTATATCAATCAGGATATGTTGCTAATCTTGGCATAGTAATGAATATAAATGAAAATAGGGCTTATTGTAGCAATCAATTTCCTAAAATTCTCTGTTATGCCAGTGCGAATAAGCCCCTTTTTTATATACATAAATACATTTCTCGATATGTTGAGGCTGTCTCTACGAGCTATCTTTTCATCACGGGAGAAAAAGACTTTAAATATATGAATGTAGATGATTATGGTCTTTTTTATTCCGCATTAATTCCGTTATATTTATTAGGTCTATTATCTTTTGGATATCGTTTATTAAACCATAAGCAAACAAAACTGGATTTAATTTTATTGGCTGGGCTTATTGTAGCGCCGCTTCCTGCCGTTCTCGTAGGTGATCCTCAAAAAGTTCGACTGACCCCTTTATTTCCTTTTATAATTCTAATTTTGGTATTTGGACTACAATATCTTGATGAGCTTCTCAAATCAAATCTTTATAAAAGAATATTCTATTCTCTAACGTTAATAGGAGTTACTGTGTTTACGATATTTTTTATGGTTAACTTTCTTGCTATACATACTCAAAAACATGAAACTACTTACGGAACATATATTCCAAAACTCATGCGTTATTTAAATCAGCAGGATAAAAATACAAAAATATATATCCGATCAATAACTGAAGCCATTGATTTTTATGTATTTACAAATAAAACAGACCCCGATGTCTTTCAGAAAACCGTCAAGAGAATGAAGCCTGATGCTATTGGATTTGCATTACCAATTAATGTGGAGAATGTCTATATTGCTGAACAAGATATTTATAAAACATATTGCAAAACAATTCAAAATCATGAGAAAGCGCTATATGTAACAAATGAAGATTTTAGAGAGACACTTGGTAAAGAACAAAAGATAATATGGTCGGAAAACGGCGTTGACACCTTGGCATTTATATATAACCTTAATTCTCTGGATAAATCAAAGTTTGACTGTATAAAACTTCAAAAGTGAGATATTTATTTTCTGCGAGAAAGTGGTGTTTACACTGAAAATGTTTGCAAGTTTGTCTTAAGACAAATTAAAAAGCTTTGCTTTTTAGCAAACATTTTTAGTGCTGAGAGTCAGAATCGAACTG
>CAYINK010000144.1:0-2833 GCA_964364765.1 uncultured Gammaproteobacteria bacterium | reverse complement strand
GACGAATTGTACATAAACAAATGGTAAGACCAGGTGGTATGATCTCGGTTGAAATAAAGGAAAAATATGACGTAAAAAAATTCCTTTCATCGTTAGAGTATTTTCCCCTTGCGGAAAGTCTGGGGGGAGTGGAGTCCCTTATAGATCATCCGGCATCTATGACTCACGCGTCGATACCAAAGGAGGAGAGGGAGAAGATAGGACTTTCAGACGGTTTACTGCGTGTATCAGTGGGAATTGAAAACATCGAAGATCTCATCGGGGATCTCAAACAAGCGTTGGATAAAATTTAATTTATCCAAAAGTAAAGGCGAATAGCTGGGCATTTGAGTCATCAAATTCAAGTTTAAGAATGTGCCTACCCGGAGAGGGGAGGAAAACTAGTTTGTAAAGCTTATCCGAGTCTACCGTAACTACTCCGTTTATATTATGTTCTCCAAAATACTGCACTTTATCGTCAACATACACCTTAACTTTTGACGGCTTTCCCACTATCTTCATAACGAGAAATACTTCCTTTGCATCAAAATTAAATACCAACTCAGAACCTCTCTGAGGAACCGCATAGTCATTCATAATATTCCATTTACCTTTGAATGCAAACGTATTCTCAGAAAGTGAAGAAGGATAGGAATAGCTGGTGAACGTATCTTTTCGGATAGTCTCAGGAGATGAAAAATATGCTATACGACCGGATCCCAGATAGGCCTCAGGTGTTCTTCCGAAAGTTTGCATGGCTGAATTTTTAATTTGAGGCGGCACATTTTTTGCCCCTGTTTCTTTCAGAAGTTCCTGAATTACTTTTTCCGTCTCATCGTAGTTTCCTTCTCCAAAATGCGAATAACGGACTACACCGTCCTTATCAATGATATATTTAGCCGGCCAATACCGATTGTCATAGGCTCTCCATGTGGAAAAGTCGTTATCTTGAACTATCGGGTAGGTCAATCCAAAATCGGTAATTGCCTGAGCCAGATTGTCCTTATTCTTTTCAAACTCAAACTCAGGAGCATGAACTCCTATGATAACCAACCCGCTGTCCCGGTACGTATTCCACCATTTTTTCAAATATGGGAACGTTCTTTGACAATTGATACACGTATAGGTCCAGAAATCTACTATCACCACTTTTCCCCTCAGACCAGCAAGAGTAAGGGGTTTGCTATTAAACCATTCTCCGCCCGGAACTATTTCAGGAGCCAAGGGACCTCGTTTTGTTTCATCCATTTTTTTAGTATTAATTTTTTTTAACTCTTGCTTGATTATTTTATTGTCTTCAAACTTAGTGAGACCGATCCCATATTGGGGAAAGGTATTTAAAATATATGTTTGGAATGTTCTGTCAACGTTAAAAAATATGCCAATAGCGGTCACGATCATAACGACGCCAAAGACTTTTTGAATTCTTCCTGTGTTTGAAAGTAGCCAAGGTATCTTCCGCAACATGTTCTGCCCCCCCGCCATGACAAGAAACAGAGGGACTGCGGTACCAAGAGAATAAGCAAAAGTTATCATAAAAGCATCAAGTGTTACCGTTCCGGTAATTGCAAGAGAAATAACTGATGCTAATATAGGCCCCACACAAGGGGTCCAGAGGAGTCCTAAAGAGAGGCCGATTAACAGACCGGGCCCAAACCCTGTTTGTAAATTTCCTCGGGGAAGAAAACGCGTCGCTTGAGAAAATAATTTTTCAACAAATAATTGAAATCGAGGAATAAGAAGCGAGATGCCAAATCCCGCAATTACAAAAACAGAGACGGTTCGTAGAACATCAGGGGATATGCCACTTGCCTTAACGAGTGTTGAAAGAAAGAGGGTGAAAAAGGTAAAGCTCGCGATAAATCCCACTACTACTCCCAAGGGGCGTGCACGACCCGTCTCTTTTCCTCCAATTGAAGAGGAAAGAATGATAGGGAGTATTGGTAATATACAGGGTGAAAGTATCGTGACAATTCCTGCCAGAAATGCAAACGCGGTGAGTAGTATCATACTATTTGATATTGGTCAGTAACTCATCAATTTTTCCACCGTTCCATTTCGTTATTTCTTTCCCCTCAGCATCTATCTGAACAAAAGTGTGCTGATATGTTATGCCATACTTTTGGGCAAGTTCTTTTTCTTCCTGATCGGTATCAGGGTCATTATAATTAACTCTTAATACCACCGCATCTTCGGGTATTTTATTTGGGTTAGCTAAAAAATCTTCGTTAGCAACTTTACATGATGGACACCACGTGGCATAAAAATACAGTACTCGACGTCTGTCTGCGGAAGCATCATACACAGCTTTTGTATAAGAAGTATAACGGGAATTTTTACTATTCTTCTCCATCATCTTTTGCGCCACCGTCGGCGCAGAATCTTTTTTCATCATGGAACCTGACTGAGTTGTTGGTTTTTGAAAAAGTAAATAGGTACCTAAACCGAGGACAGAAATGATAACAACCATGAGAAGAGCATTTTTGGAATTATTCATAGAATATAAAAAATAAAATTAACTAATACAAATTTAATATTAGTATCTTTAAATTAAAATGTCAAGTGGACTTTACATTTTAAAGTGGGAATAGATCCGTGAAAGCAGTTTAGAAAACACCATCGCACAAAGAGCAATAACTAACCATGGGTCAATTTCATGGCTCAATGTTTGAATGATGATACCAATTATGAGAGAGGCAACACCAACGAGGTATGAAATTCTTCCAGCACTCAAAATATGAAGTGATTCTCGTTCATCAGAAGACGTTTCTTTGAGGATAAATGCAGCAAATGTGAGAAATGCAGTTATCAACCCCACGATCAGTACTGACAACAAGGTATCAGGCATGCTAAG
>CAYINK010000143.1:0-2853 GCA_964364765.1 uncultured Gammaproteobacteria bacterium | reverse complement strand
CTTTCACATCGCCTAAAGATGAAGTAATAGTTATATTCTGTTCTTTGATGGGGATTCCTTTATCACTTCGTACAAACACGTTGATGGTGCTTTCGGCTACTCCATCAGCCTTCACCGTAAGGGGAAAGGCAAGTATGAGAGAGTTAGTACTTGAGGGAAGAAAGTCCTCTTTTGCCCGTGTAAACTTCGCAATAGGCTTGTTAAAAAATACCACGGTAATAAAGAGAGTAACAGAAAGAAAAAACACTCCCAAGAGAGCCCCTAATTTCTTATCCATATAATGTCATATTATATCATTTTTATACGTTTCAAGTCTTCAAATTCGTTAACCCGTTTACCCTGAGTTAATCGAAGGGTTAATTCGTTAATTTGTATACTATAATAATAGTATGCTCTACTTCTCGGAACTTGAGGGAAAAAAAGTGTATACGGAGGACCGGATAGAAATAGGCCGTCTGGACGACATCATCTTTATGGTTTCGTCAAATCCCAAAGTATCAAAACTCCTAATTAATACGTATAACCACGATCAACTCATCCTCCCGTTTGAATATGTGATAAAGATGAATAATAGTATCGTCATAAAAAAATCATATATGGCAGGTGAGCTCATTGAAAATGAACTGTATATCAAAAAAAACCTTATCGATAAGCAGATTATCGATATTGGAGGCAATAAGATTGTGCGCGTGAACGACGTATCTCTTCAGGAGTTGAATACACCCGAGAAATATGAGCTTGGAATTACGGGCGTTGATATAGGACTTTTGGGAGTTCTGCGAAGGCTGGGAATCGAATCAGCCGCATATAATTTTCTCCATATGTTTGGTTATAACCTCACCTCTCAATTCCTTTCATGGGGTGATATTCAACCGCTTGAGCTCACCCAAGGAAAAGTAAAACTTAAAAAGAGGGAGGAAAAACTACAGGATATGAGGCCAGAGGATCTGGCCGACTACCTTGAAAAGACGAATGAAAAAAATGTACATAAGTTTCTGCGTATTTTAGATAAGAAATTCGCCGCCGAAGTTATCGGCAATCTCAATATTAATTATCAACGAGACCTTTTCCTCCATTGGGAAGCGGACAAATCAGCCAGTATCCTCCAACTTATTCATATTGATGAGGCGGTAGACATCCTTCTGGCCATCCCCCGGAAGAAACGGGAAGAGATTCTTTCTCTGATCAACGAGCACAAACGGCATGAGTTGCAACAGCTCATGAATCTTTCCAAAACACCCATCGGAAAGATAATTACGCTCGAGTTTATGACTACAACCCCCACGGCAACCGTACATGAAGTTATAGACAAGATAAAAGGGGAGACGGCTGAATATTCATTTTTTGCCGCCATCTATGTGCTCAATACGGAAAAACAACTGGTGGGTGTATTTAATCCCCATGACCTTCTCATGCAGGATCGTGAAACACCTGTCTATAAGTTTATGACACAAAACCTTATTGAAATCCGGCTTACCACCCCGATTGAGATAGCCATCCGCAAGATGCTGAGGTATCATTTACCTGCCCTTCCCGTGGTAAATAATAATAAAAATATATTGGGGATACTGACATTTGATCAGGTTGCCGGATTTATACAAAAAAAGATATAAAATTGTACGTTTATGGATAATAAATTTGTTCTCTTTTTTCAACGATTTAGGGTAAAGATCGTTCTCTTTTTAAGCATATTTGGACCCGCCACCATAGCCGCAATGGCAGACAATGACGCGACCGGTGTTGCTACCTACGCGATTGCGGGGGCCAAATTAGGTTATCCGATATTATTTTTGCTCGTTTGGGTCACTATTCTCCTCGGAATTACCCAAGAGATGGGTATGCGTCTTAGCTTAGTTACGAGAAAAGGTTTAGGCGACCTTATCCGTGAAAATAAGGGTATCAAGGCTTCTCTCCTTATATTTTCCTGCCTCTTTATTTCCAATATGGGTAATATTATTGTGAATGTCGCCGCCTTTAAAACTACCGCCCATATGCTTAATCTCCCGGCAATTCCTCTTGCCGCGGCTATGATTGCCATTACCTTCCTTTTTGTGACAAAGGGTACATACAAGATCACTCAAAATATTATGCTCGTTTCCTGTTTTTTTTATCTCGCCTATATTTTTTCCGCATTTAAATCAAACCCAAACTGGCCCCTCGCCCTTTCCAATCTTGCATGGCCTCATGGTGTTAATTTTGACTCCAATTATCTCAAAATGTATGCAGTCATTGGGTTAGGAGTACTCGGCACTACTATTACTCCGTGGGGCCAGTTCTTTATCATCAGCTTTGGGTTATATAAAAAAATTGAAAGGGGTAAGTTGATGTTTTCTCAGCTTGAGACGTATTGGGGGGCTTTCTTAACCGATTTTTTTTCCTTTTTTATGATTGTGGCAACTGCCGCTACCCTTTTTGTAAATAAAATTCCCATCGAGTCGGGTGAACAAGCGGCACGAGCCATTGAACCTTTCGCGGGACGTTTGGCGGGTTCGCTTTTCGCATTTGGCATTATGAATGCAGGTTTTATGGGCATTGTGATCATTGGTCTTTCCACCACGTATGCGTTTTCTGAATTTTTTGGTTATTCGGGGAGTCTTGATCATAGTTTTACCAAAAGCAAAACATTTTATTTGCTCTTTTTGGCCCAACTGGTCATGGCTTTTTTTATTGTCTTGCTTCCTTTTGTCAACTTATTTCAAATAGTCATAGCGACTCAGATTCTTAATGCGATGGCTTTACCTCCCATATTTTATTTCCTTATCAAATTTACTGGCGATAAAAAAATAATGGGTGTTTATGTCAACAACACTTTTCAACAATGGTTTGCTATCATGGGTACTGTAGTTATTGCGT
>CAYINK010000142.1:0-2859 GCA_964364765.1 uncultured Gammaproteobacteria bacterium | reverse complement strand
AATAATCTTTTACCACTTGCAGACGACTTTTATAGTTCAGGTCATAGATGGGATATGCATAAGGGATGCGGGATATAAATCCGCCCGTCACTTCTCTTTTTTTTATCATATCGACCGAGACGAGATCACGAGTTACCCTACTTATTATCTCTTTATCTGTCATATTCCAAGTGCTATCCCCCATATCACAGGTGACATTGGCACTCAATGAAGTTTTGCCCGGGGGAGCCATCTTGCGACTCCAGTTTTTAGACTCGAGAACATAATTAAATATTAATTCTTCTTCCGGATAGTAGATCCACGATGCATCGTTCACTTTTGGCTTATTCAAAAGAATGTTTACTACCAGCACGGTTAAATACTCAAGTCGCTTAACTGCCTTCTCCACCCGTTCCGGCACTTTTGATACAAGACATTGACATAAAATGTTTAAGGGAAGAGATGATACGATTTCTGAACTTTTTTCTTTACATAAAACACCATTCTTTATATAGGAAATGACATAATTATTTTTTTCTTTTTCAATACTCGTCACGTTTGCCTCCGTGATAACTTTCCCTCCCAACTTCACAATTTCTTCACTCATCCGTTGGGGAAAATATCCGATGCCAATGTCACTGTAATAAAACCATGAAGTATCGGGGTCACTCTTTGAATATACCTTTTTATATTGACCGGGGAAGAATAGGGCGAGGATGAAATCAAATAATTTAAAATTTCCGATACGAGTCGCGGCCCAGTCGGATGAAAGTTGATTGGCTGGCCGTTTCCATATTTTCTCCGCGTATTTTTCATTGAGATGATGGGAAAGAGTTTTGCCGAAATTCCCCCGTGTCCAGTCGGCAAATGACTTTTTGGGAGTTTCCTTTATGAGATTTTTTATGAAGGTTCCGATGAATTCAAATGTTGCCGGAATTAAAATCTTTTTTGGCATTGCCCTTACCACTTCCCACACTTTTGGCGGGTAGGTCATATATTTCCCCCAATGCCGGATATAGGTAATTTTTTTTTTGTAGACGCAATGCTTACCTACCAATTGTTTGAACCGTCGTATAACCTCCGGATTATCACTGTTAAACCGATGTGCTGAGTAGTCAAATAAAAATTTTTTATATTCAACGGTTTTGGATAGTCCTCCCACTATTTTATCCCTCTCAAGGACCGTGACCGAAACGCCCAGCTCAGCCAACCTCCATGCGGTAGTCAGGCCCGCGATTCCCCCGCCTAAGATGATGACGTTTTTCTTTTTCATGTCAAGGATTTTATGTAAGTGCGTAATGATACTTGCCACGGCGGGAGGGAGAGATGATATTTTGATTTTAATTTTGATGAGTCTAACGCCTCCATGCGCGGGCGCTTTGCTTTTTCTTTAAAGTAACCAAAAGGCACTGCTTCCAATGCAACATCAGACTTGAGAATTTCCAGAATTTTTTTTGAAATATCAAACCGTGTTGCCATACCTCGATTCACTGCGTGCAATGTTCCTTGGGCATTTCTTTCAATTAGCTTGATGATTATTGTTGCTAAATCAAAGGTCAACGTAGGCGAACCATATACATCAGACACCGCGCGAAGAAGGGGTGTTTTGTTTTTTAGTTGAGAGAGGATGAATGAAACAAATTTGGTATCTTTACTCCCTCCTCCAATCAACCAACCGGTGCGGATGATACAGTATGAGGATAATTTTTTTACTTCCGCTTCGGCTTGTAATTTTGTCTTGCCGTACACATTGACGGGGCCGCAAACATCATTTTCAATATAGGGCGTTTTCTTCTCCCCGGAAAACACAGCTCCGGTTGACATAAAATAGAGGTGAATGTTTTCTTTTTTGCAAATTGAGACGATGTTTTTTGTTGCTTCAAAGTTTACCCTGAATGCTTCATTTGGATGTTCTTCGCAGTAGTCGACGTTGGTGAGTGCGGCCAAATGAATGATAATGTCCGGCTTATGGGTTGTGATAATTTTTGTGACTTGCTCGTGATCCGTAATCTCCAAAGGGGTTATGTCTCTGGTTTTTTTTGAATGAGAGAATGCAAATAATATATGATCTTTCTTTTTCAGTTGAGCGAATAGACTTTCGCCCAGCATCCCATCTGCACCGGTTATAAGTATTCTCATATCAATAAATTATGTTGATATTATATAACAAGTGAGGTAACTCAATCTCTTTAGATGTTTTATAATAATAAAATATGAAAACGATAAGTGAGACGTCGGCGGGAGGAATTGTATTTAAGAAAATTCGAAAAGTTGAGTGGTTGATAACTCAACACTCTTTAAACAAAAGCTGGGGATTTCCAAAAGGTTTAATAGGAGACAAGGAAAAAAATGAGCCTATGGAGTCGGCCGCTTTACGGGAGGTGAATGAAGAGGGAGGAGTGAAGGCGAAAATTATACATACAAAGCCCGTGGTGGTAAAGTTTAACTATGAGTGGAGCGGATCACCTCATGGGAAAACAAGTAAGGAGATGATGCTTGTCCATAAAACGGTGTATTACTATCTCATGGAATATGTCTCGGGAGACCCAAAAGATCACGACTGGGAGATGATGGATGCCAAATTTTTATCTGAGGCGGAAGTGAAAAAGACTCTCACCTATCCGTCAGACAAACAAGCTTTTGATGAGGTACTTAAATTGATATAATAGCCCTAAACCCATATGTCTCTGTAGTTCAAAGGATAGAATGTGGGTTTCCGAAACCCATGATGGGAGTTCAATTCTCCCCGGAGACACAGGGGGGTTTACACTGTAAATTTCAGTGAAGAAATTTACATGTGTTCAAGTCCCTCCAAGGGCACAGTGATGGGTTTATTCTGAAAGACAAAGGGTTTACCCTGAAAATGTTTGCTAAAAAGCA
>CAYINK010000141.1:0-2896 GCA_964364765.1 uncultured Gammaproteobacteria bacterium | reverse complement strand
CCCGCCCCGTGTCGGGGCACGGGGTAAACTCCGGCGGGTTTACACCCGTCAGGGTGAATCTAGACTAAAATCTCAAATTTTGTAATTATAGCCTGGATCCCCGTCTTCACGGGGATGACAAACTAACTATTATAAAAATCAATCGCCTTCTGAGTATAAAATTCAAGATTCTTTGCCTGACTTTGTGTCAAAATGTCACACACATGCCCCCAATGAAAACTCATCCAATCACCCACTTTAAGATTCTTCAGGAACGTTTTTCCCTTATACTCTGTTTTTATGGATCTTTCAATGGGTCTACCAAATTGTAATTTATTATTAGTAACTATGAGAGGTTTCACTTCAACTATTTCATTTTGGAGTTTTGCTTGCCCCTCGTAGCCTTGGCGGAGTGGGGAGTTTTGCCCTTTGATCTGTCCAAAACTAATACGGCATTCATCCATCGTATCCAACGTATGAAAACTGGGATCATGTCCCGTTCTTTTGAATATATTGAAAACATGAAACGAATGATGAGGATAAATTGTATGAGTCTGTATCTTGTGTGAAAGTTTACTCAGATTTTTTGATCCTAATTTTTTTTCAAGATTAAATTTCTCATCAAGGAGCTGGGCATAATCACGGCTTGAGACATTTTTAAGAAGCACATTTCCTACCCAATACGCTTCAACAACCCGCTTATCAAAGATATCTACGATTTTATTTTCCTTGGCAATGAGGGTAAGGTTTATATAAAGTGTTTCAAACTCTGAAAGAATTGATTGAACTTCTTTATCTCCTACTTTTTCCTTTAAGTGATCTACAAGCGAGCTATTTTCATCCGGACCGCAATAGCCGAAGAAATTGGGAGCTACCGAATACTTTGCACAAAGCAATAATCCTTGTTTATTCATGTGACCGTACAAATAGTCTCTGAGTCAATATTCCCATGGCAAGAGTAATGAATACCATCGCATACCAATCATTTCTCACCAATGATACGTGGACAAATGATCCATTGAGAACATTCCCCACAACGACAGAAAAAGTAAGAATAAGCGCTACCAAGCTTGCAGGTGCGTATTTAAGCGCTTTGTACCAGGTAAATACATAAAAAAATAAAATACTTCCCCCTATAAAAATAATCTGCCATTGGGGAACACTCAATCCCGTAAGTAATTTTCCTTTACCAGAAAATAAAGTAATTAATAATAATATTCCACCACCGAGAACCATCCGGAATAATCCAACCAGTTCAGAAGATGTTTGACTGAGAACTTTTTTAGCTAATATATTTTCGATCGACCAGAAAAGAGTTGCAGAAAGTATAAGTAGCTCCCCTTTCCCCAATATGAGTTTAAATGGAGTAAAGAAATACGTTCCAATACAAACCAAAATACCTGCAATTAAATATCTTACATTCACTTTTTCTTTTAACAAAAATATACTCAGGATTGCGACCCAAATAAAAAGCGATTTATGGATTATGTTTGCTGATTGTGCGCCAATTAATTTTATCCCTGTAAAAAAAAGATAAAAAGGAACACTTCCCCCAATAATTCCAATTCCAAATAACAGAAGCAGTTCTTTTTTTGTTAACTTAAATAATTGCCTAACATTACTTGTTGCGAAAAAATAAATAATGAAGAATATTCCGACCAAACTATTTCTCGTGGTGGCAAGAATAAGAGGGTCAATCTTCGCAACAGATATCTTCGAATAAAATATCGCAAAACCGGAAATGATGGCGGTAAGAAATGCCAAGATAATACCTTTATGAATTTGTTTTAAGTTTTTCATGGGTTTGAACTTTGTTGATGATGAGATTCCCGTACACGAGAACTTCATCATTAATTTTTAATACACCAACTTTTTTATCATAAAAAGCTTTCATACCACTATTCAAAGTAACCTGAGTTCCGTCAATTGATTTTACTTTATAAGGCACTAAATAACACATATTATTCTCGGCAACAATCTAACACTTTTCCAATCATACTACTCATCTTACCTAAAAAACTACTTCCTTTTTCATCTTTATATTCAAGAGGTGTTTCAATCTTATTAGTAAATGCTTTGTCTTTGGTGAGTTTTGATGTTGTTACAACACCGAGGTTGAGACCCCAAAATAAATTATAAAGATCATATGATTTTTTGAAATAATCATGGGCTTTGTCTTTTTCTCCATTTTTGAGAGCTTTCGTCCCAACCTCCATTATACGCATCGATGCGGCAAGTAAATGTTTGCTTATGCACCAAACTTCACCGTTATATACTTTGATTATTTCCTTGAGTAATGAAACCCTCATCTTGCGAACTTCATCAAGAAGTTCAAAATACTTGACTTCCCCTGTCTTATTTCCTGAGAAGAAAAGGTGTTCTTCGATGGAAATAAGATTCATGATGCCAATAGACAAATCTTCACCTGATGAAAGATCGAGCTTCTCTCCTTTTTCCATCTTCTTAATCTTCTCCATGAATTGCCTGACGCCAGCATCATCTGTCATAGTTATTTGCGGAAAATAGTAACGAGATATTTAAAAATACCTGTTGTAATAATAAGTAATACGAGAGGAATAATAACTTTCTGATAATAAAAAAGTACTTTCCCCTTATTTTTGATTCGAATAAGCCTGTCAATCACGATCGAAACGAGGGAGATGGCAAACCCGACCGTCAATCCGACCAGAATTTTATCGATGCCCAGGTATGTATTCCCCACATGACCAATTTGCTTTGTGTAAACGAGTGAACCAACGGTCAAAACAAAAAAAGCTACTGACCATCCATAACCATTTTTAAGGAGTCTATTCTTCATGACTGAAGCAAACCAGAATGCGATGGCAGTGTTTAATCCGGAGAGCCAGATGGACACGAGAAGATCATCAATCCCTAACTTTTTTGCGATGAATAGACC
>CAYINK010000140.1:0-2988 GCA_964364765.1 uncultured Gammaproteobacteria bacterium | reverse complement strand
CCACCGTATCTCCGTCTATCACTCCGATGACTTTTACCAGATTTGCTTGCTTTTGCTGATATACCGTATAACCAAGAATAATATTGATAAGTAATGACGCGAAAAATACAACACCTGCAATGATTTGAAGAATCCTTTTTAACATACAAATAAATATATACTTTTTTATCGATACAACAATCTAAATTTTAAGTTTTATTCTTATTTTCTTTTTATTATTTTCTTCTTTTTACTAAATATGGTCTTATTATGATTGTAGTAATAATCAAGTTCATGCAGAGGAGATAAACCGGATAAAACACGGTTGCAAGATTATATCTCTCAAGCGCAATGATAGATAGTATGTGACGAATGATGTTTAATGAATAAGTTGCAAATGTTTCACTTTTTGGATGTTTAATTGTTTTTCGTATTGTGGGAATAAAAGCAGAGACGTCGATGATGGCGGCTATGATAACTGATATGGTTGGATCTTTGGTTAGATACCAAGGAATGATAGCTAATAATGCTCCAACAAAAAATACCTTATCAGACAGAGTGATATCTTTTACTCCTTTTTTAATCGCAAATAAAGTTATACAGATTGCCATGACGCCTGTTATCCCCGTCCCCCACGAACCAGCTCCTCCACCTTTTGACCATTGTCCTAGAAAAGCGAGTAACGTGATGATCGACCAGATAATCCAGGTGAAGATATGTGGCTTTGTCTTTCCTCGGACGGTATCAATGATGTAGGGAACATGCCCGACTATTGAAAGTATTATCGTAACAAAGCCCAGGGTTTCTTTCATTATATCAACTCATTCTCAACATTTATTTCTCCGTGAAGATCTTCCAACATTTTTATCTTAATTTGCTCATAATCCATCTTTTGACCCAATAACCAACCCAATTTTGTCACCATCGCCTCCATACTCATGTCATGGGCAGGGATTGCAAGATCATGTTCTTTCAGATACTGGCCGGATTCATTTACTTGGAAGCTGGCCACTCCGTTTGGTGCTTGAGTTGTGACAACTATAGGAACCTTCACTGATTTTAAATACTCAAATGCGGGAAAATGATGAGTACTAGGGTCACCTGCCCCAAAAGCTCTCAAAATAAAAGCTTTTATATTATTATTTTCTACTAACGATTTAAAAAGATCAGCAGACATACCGGGAAATTCGGTAAGTGAGGCAATACTTTTGGTATCAAAATCTTTTTTCACACTTAATACTCTTGATTGAATTGCCAGAGGTTTGTACTTTGACAAATAAGAGACATGTTTTCTTAATTCCGCATCATCGATTCTCATAAATCGTCCAATCTGACCCAAAGTACCTGTCTGAAAAGATCTAAAAGGATCATAGTCAAAATCAGTTCCTTTTTTTACTCTTGTCCCCGATATTATCTTACTTCCAAATACCGCAATGACCCCTTTCACATCATGGTATTCCCAAACAGCTAATCGCAATGCATTAACCAAATTAGTCACCGCGTCAGTCCCCAGATACCCTAAGGGAACTTGCGCACCAGTCATAATCACTGGCTTATTGATATTTTCTAAAGCAAAAGAAAGTGCCCCGGCTGTGTAGCCCATGGTATTGGTGCCGTGTAATACGAGAAACGCATCAAAATCATCATACTTTTCCTGAATTTTCCCTATGATTGCAGTCCAATTTTCCGGTTGAATATTTGAACTGTCGACATTAAAAAGTTCGACTATAGAAGGATTTATTTCAATGTTCCAATTTTTTTTAATGATTTCTACGGAGTTATTCAATATTGACATGAAGTTATTTGGATCAGACTTTACATTTTGAGAAACATTGCTTTTAGCTACATTTCCTGCCACCGTCCCCCCGGTAAAAATAACGAGAATTCTTTTATTTGTATATGTGGCCATATGTGGTGAAATGGAAATTAAAATTTTAACCTTAACTAATTATACCCTATTATATAAGTTGCCTCTCCGGTATGCCAAGCGAGATTCCATAACGCTTTGCCTCTGCGTATTGTTCTTTGCTCTTTTGATTAATATGAAAAATTTTGTCACGGAAAATGATGTAATGGTAAGTGTCATTCTTAAAATCGGCATACCAGGAACCGCCATGCTTGTGTTCGAGCGACTTGCTTATTTCCTCAGCCATTGCTTTTGCCTTCTTATCAAGAATTTCCACTGCGTGCAAGGTCCATTGCGAAAGCCATGGCGTTTCATGCTCCTTTACCACTTTCTCCACTTTTGTTGAAAGAATTTTGACTTTTTTGAGAACATCTTTATTTTCAAGCGATTCCTCGATGATAACGCCAATAAAATTGGTCATAATTTTTTTAGGTACTTGTGACGGTGTAATTGTACATTTCTTGATTTTGTTGCTAGATCAAGAAAAATATTTACACCATCAATCACTCCCAAACGATTGCGAACGATATAAGTTATACCATCAATGATGATGTGATATGGTTTAATGATGTCATTAAAAACTTCTTTGACAAATTTATCTATCTCTTTCGCATTTAACGTAGTATCAATATCAATTTGGATATGGGGTAAAAAATAATCTATCTCTGGATGATCTGCTTCGACAGGAACAAATTCAATAAGGGGGTTTTCCCATTTTTCAGTATTTCCTAAAAATAGCCATAAACCGAAATCATTTGACTCTTCTTCATAAAGATATTTGTTGGTTTTCCGAACAAGATTTATCAATTTCTGCTTCTCTTTTTGTTGAGATTTGACTCGATAGCCAAAACCAATATGATTAAGCCTAACAATTAAATTATTACTATCTATTATAGAAATAAGCTTTTTAAATAATTTTAGATCGATCAACTCATCCTTTAATTTACTTTTTTGTTTAAATAACATTTCTGAAATATCTCCAATGGGAGTAATGATATGGGAGTCTGTAAGCTCAACAAGACCATTCTTAAAATCCAAGTTCTTATTTGAAGATAAAATTGTAATTATTTGATGCTTAGAATTATATATAGTGCAACAATTTT
>CAYINK010000139.1:0-3013 GCA_964364765.1 uncultured Gammaproteobacteria bacterium | reverse complement strand
ATAGTATACAATGTCATTAATATTATTAATGAACGAGTCCTTAGAACTTATGTATGGCTATTCAATCGTAATAATCGGTTTCGTTATTGCTATTTTAGCAATATTAGTCCCGCGGATATTGGTTATCATTGACCAATATGAAAGGGGAATTGTATTGACCCTCGGAAAATATTCTCATACCCTCCAGCCGGGACTGAATATTCTCGTTCCCATCGTCCAACGGGTTATTCGTACTGATATACGTATTACCACCTCAGACATTCCCTCACAGGAAGTTATCACTAAAGACAATGTACCCGTGGGTATCAACGCCGTAGTTTATTTCCAGGTGATTAAACCGGAAGATGCTGTATTGAAAATCCAGGATTATAGCTATGCCATCACCCAATATGCCCAGACCGCGCTTCGGGATGTGATTGGAGGAGTGGAGCTTGATACTCTGCTTGGAGAACGGCAAAAATTAGCCGATGAAATTAAGACGATCGTCGATCAGGAGACTACCACATGGGGAATAGATGTAACAGCCATAAAAATTCAGGATATAGAAATTCCGGCAGATATGAAACGGGTCATGGCCAAGCAGGCAGAGGCTGAGCGGGAAAGAAGAGCGACCATCATACGATCACAAGGAGAATTGTCTGCGGCAGATAATTTGGATAAAGCCATGACGATGCTCTCAAAAAGCGGTGCCATTTCAATTAGAACATTACAGACAATTGAGGCAACGACAGCCAATCCATCAAATACGGTAATATTTGCACTTCCCATCGAAGTGCTTGAAGGATTTAAGAAGCTGGCGGGTAAATAATCTACTTAATTTCTTTCAAAAAATCAATCGCCAAACTACCCGTATTACTTGAAGTTTTATAAAACTCCTTCCAGACAACCACAATATTTGCCCCGTTAAAAATTGCTCTTTGAACTTCGCGGACTGAGTCACCTCCCGCAATTGACAACATAACATTGTAACTGCTCAATACCTTATTGATCTGCACGTAGGGAATGGGTTTATTTTTGTTGAACTTTTCCTCATCTACTCCCCGATGTAAGATGATTACATCCGGCTGTTTTTTTAACTGGCGCAGGATTTTTACCGGATATTCGATATTCATCATATCAAGCATGCTGTCTATTTTTTCTTTTTGGCAACTTTCTACAAAACTATTAATTGTCTCAAGCGAAGCCTGACCAAGACAGACGGCGGCTGAGGCTCCCGCGTTTTTTACGAGTTGTACTTCCGTTTCCGCACGGTCCATCGTTTTCAAATCGGCAACAATATAGGGTATCCCTGTCAAATCACCTTGTGACCAGTAATCAACAAGTTGTCTTATCACATCAACTCCATATTCTTTTATAAGGGGTGTTCCTGCCTCAATGATAATGCGGTCACTTTTAGGTAAGGACTGAATAATACTGTTGGCATCGCTTAAATTTGAATTTAAAGCAATTTGAAGATATTTTTTTTTACGGTTAAGAACCATACTTATTTGATGATAACAGTCTGCGATGAATTCATCAATACATAGTCTAATTACATAGTCTAATTGTAGGGGTTCACGCTCTTTGACAATATCATTATTATTTTTGCGTCATCCCCGTGAAGACGGGGATCCAGTCTTTAATTACATAAATTGAAATAGTAGCATGGATTCCCGCCCCTGCCTGCCGGCAGGCAGGTTCGCGGGAATGACAATATATGTAAAGTCTAGTAGGATTTTATCCTTTATTATTTATTCAACAAATCAGGTCGTTTTTTCTTTGTTTCTTGAAGAGCTTGTACTTTACGCCAATCGTCAACACTTTTATGATTGCCTGAAAGCAATATTCCAGGAACTTTTTTGCCTTTGAACTCTTCGGGGCGGGTATATTGTGGGTATTCAAGGAGAGTCTTTCCGTCAACTTTCGAAAAACTCTCGAGTTGCGTTGCTTCCTCTTTTTTTAAAACACCGGGAATAAGGCGAGTGACTGAATCGGCAATGATGCAGGCGGGGAGTTCGCCTCCGGTGAGTACATAGTCGCCAACCGATGCTTCCTCATCCACATATTCCAATACCCGTTCATCAACTCCTTCATAGTGTCCGGCGATGATGATGAGATGGTCCAGTTTGGAATATTCCTGCGCGACTGATTGTTTATACGTTCTTCCCCTCGCTGATGTTAGAACGATTCTAGTTTTAAAATTTAAAATTTGACTTTGCTTTGTGGATTTGACATTTGATATTTGATTTTTGAGATGCTGTAACGCTTTATGTATCACATCCACCCTCAATACCATCCCCGCTCCACCTCCATAAGGTCTATCATCCACGGTGCCGTAGTCATCAATCGCAAAATCCCGAAGATTTACCACTTCAATTTCCACCAATTTCTTTTCCTGGGCGCGTTTCAAAATGCTTTCATTTAAAAAACCGGAAATCATGGAGGGGAAAAGAGTAATAATGGAAATCTTCATTTCATTCATTATACTAGGCTAATGCTAAAAAAAGTTATTTTGAGACTTATCCTGTTGTATCAAAAAACGTCCTTTTTTCACGGTTATATAGCCCGGGTACTATTTTTGACGGATAAAGTGTGCCGTTTCACTCCAACTTGTTCACAATATACTTATGAGGCGATTGAAAAATATGGAGTAGTAAAAGGATCTTTTAAAGGATTGACCCGTGTCGTCCGCTGTCATCCATGGTCGGCGGGGGGGACTGATCCATTGAAGTAAGGGGGGAGGCGATTTCCTTTTGATATTTGACATAAAAAACGATGGTTGAAATGAGAAGCAGGGACGCCACGACTCCCACAACCGCCAACAACATTTGGTATGTCTGGGTCTGCTTTTCAGACCGTTTAACCTCTTCCTTCAGCATATTATTCAAAAGCATATTTGTCTTCAGGCAGTTTTGCGCAGTAGTATTAATTTCGTCTTTTTTCTTGTTGCAGTCGTTTTTCTCTTTCACATGCTTGATAACAACCGTTTCCTTCGGTTTTTCCGGTGGTTGTTCAAATACATAGTTTATTTGTG
>CAYINK010000138.1:0-3029 GCA_964364765.1 uncultured Gammaproteobacteria bacterium | reverse complement strand
CGGGTGAGGGTCTTGGGCTATCTTCTCAAGAGCTCTGGCAAGTCCTTCCGGATGACGAGTCAATAGTGCCCCATCTGCGTCAGCTAGGAACTCCCGCTTTCGAGATATGGCAAGTTGAATAAGGGTCGCCACGATGGGAGTGATAAGAAAAACAAAAATCATGAAGACGAGAAATAAAGGATTACTCCCGTTATCGCGGTCATTATCATCCCGTCTCCTAAACCCGCCCCACCACATACTTCGCATAATCCAATCAGATACAAGTGCTAAGGTACCAACTAGCACTGAAACGATGGATGCAAGGAGAATGTCATAATTTTTTACGTGTGATAATTCATGGGCAATTACTCCCTCAAGTTCTCCCCTTTCGAGGATCGAAAGAAGTCCCGTAGTGACGCACACTACTGCGTGTTTTGGATCCCGTCCCGTTGCAAATGCGTTAGGCGAAGGATCATCAATCACATACAGTTTTGGCATAGGGAGTCCGGCAGATAGGCTCATGTTCTCAGCCACGGTATAAAAGTCAAAATACTGTTTTTTTGAGGCAGGTTTTGCGCCTACCGTGAAAAGAACTATTTTGTCCGAGTAAAAATAACTTCCCGCGGTTGCAAAAAGTGAAAAGACTAACCCAATCACAAAGTAAGAAGAAGATGACTCGGTATAAAGACCTACCAAATAAAAAAACCCTGTCACAAGAAACACAAAAAGACCGATGATGAGGTATGTTCTCATCTTGTTCGCTGAAATCTGAGAATATATTGACATAATCACTCAAATTTTACTTCGACTTTCTTGCGCTCTTCCTCAGTTGCGGCAAAAAACTCCTCAACCTTAAATCCAAGCATGCCCGCGATTATATTACTCGGGAATACTTGAACTTTTGTGTTGAAATCAAGAACGTTGCTGTTGTAAAACTGTCTAGAATAGGCGACTTTGTCCTCAGTATCCTCAAGTTGACGCTGTAAATCCTGAAAATTGGTACTGGCTTTCAAGTCAGGATAGGCTTCAGCTACTGCAAACAATGATTTCAGTGCTGTTGATAGTTGATTGTTTGCATCTGCTTTCTCTTGCAATGAACCGGCAGACATGAGTGAGCTTCTCGCTTTAGTAACATTCTCAAAAACACTTTTCTCATGTTTGGCATATCCTTTAACCGTTTCAACAAGGTTAGGAATGAGATCAGTCCTTCTTTTTAACTGCACATCAATGCCTGATAAGGCTTCTTGGATACGAGTCTTGAGAACGATGAGACCGTTATATGTACTGACAAGGAAGATAACTAGTAAGACCGCAACCACGATGAGAATGATGGGTGTACTCATATGATTTCACCTCCCTATATGAAAATTAATAATGGATATGTTTATTATACCTCTTTTCATTTCAAATGAGAACTATAATAAATCTTGAAAAACTGGCCAAATATGGTATGATACGGTAGTTTATACTACAGCCGTATTATGAAAAAAGTCAAGAAGTTGGACATCAATTATAAAGTCTATACTGCCCTGCTAATCAGGCAAAAATTACCCTATTTGCTGGTGGGATTAGTCGTCATATTATCCCTTTTCTTCATTATCTTTAAAAAAACTATTATAAGTGCTATCTTTCAAAAGAAAGTGAGTATCACGAAGTCAAAGGATGCTGTAAAGCAATATGTTGTCCAAGCAGGGGAAGATTTGTGGCAGATTGCCGAAAAAAATTATGGTTCAGGGTTTAACGCGTATGATATTGCACAGACAAATAATCTCAAAGAACCTTATATTCTTCAATTAGGTCAAAAACTTATCATTCCATCCGTAGCCAAACGTTTTCCCACCCAAGGAAGTATTACTCCGGTGAGTGCCAGTCAATCCGGCATCACGGGTAAAACATATGTGGTGAAAGAGGGTGACTTTCTCTTCCAGATTGCCCAGGAGGCATATGGAGATGGAAATCTTGTCCAAAAGATTATCGATGCAAACAAAATTCCGGAACCCTACACTATTGAGGTTGGACAGCAGCTATTTATCCCTCGCTAATACGCTTCGTGATTGATTTGTCATTCCCGCGAAGGCGGGAATCCAAACTCTAACATCAACTTCTATTCTTTAAATACTTTAAGACAAGACTCGCAAGTCTATTTGGTGTCTCTATGGGGGGTAAATGTCCCGCCTCGGGAATAAAATCGAGAGAGCTTTTATGAATTAGCAATTTATGAAGTTTATAGGCCTGACTCTTAGGTATCAGAATATCCTGAGAGCCAAAGATAAGATGAATAGGAAAATTTATTCTAATATTATTCAATTTTAAATAATCATAATCCAGGAGACTGAGCCACGATTCCACAAAGCTCTGATTATCAAGGATCGCCTGCTCCTTAAATATCTCAACCAACATGCGCATTTTCTTCTTGAAACTCCTAAACTTTAAAATATAGAACCCCGTAATAAAATTAATATATTTATTTTTCCAGATATAAAATAAAGGGCGAAATGCGCGAGGAACTTTCTCCCCCAATTTACTTAAATACTTTAATGTGAGGTATCCCCACGATCCCTCTTCATATGGGGTACTCACCATGATGAGGCACTTTACAGATTCAGGATTCATGCGTGCAAACTCAACTGCAATAGCCGTCCCCATACAATGACTGAAAATATTGACTTTCTCAATCTTCAAGTGTTTTCTCAACGCTTGAAAAAAACGGGCATAATAATGAATTGTTAGCGCCTCTTTTGGGCGCGGAGATAATCCCCATCCGGGAAGATCAGGAATAATTAAGTAGTTATCCCTTCGCAGAGAATAGCTCACCTCAAGCAAATTACCATGGGTACCCGTGAGTCCGGGAATCATGAGAAGTGGCGGTGAGGATGATTTACCCGCCACCCAATAATAATATGTGTTGCCTTCAAAGTGAAATAACTTTTTTCTTATGTGCATAGAGCCAGTTTGTTATAATATTTATAGCAATTATAATGTTTATTCTCAAAAAGCGGGATTAGTACACCGGTAGTATGCATCCTTCCCAAGGATGAGAAGGGGGTCCG
>CAYINK010000137.1:0-3096 GCA_964364765.1 uncultured Gammaproteobacteria bacterium | reverse complement strand
CTATAGTTGCCATGGTTCAAGAGGTTATCTCAAGAATTTTATAAGTAATCTTTCCTGAGGGAACAGTTATCTCAATTATATCACCCTGTTTTTTTCCCAAGAGCGCTTTTCCAATGGGGGAGGTTGCGGAAAGTTTCTTATTCATGGGGTCGGCTTCATATTCTCCCACGACACGTATCGTGTCACTTACACCATTTATCTCAACCTGAATAGTCGATCCAATCGTGATCACACCTGAACCTTGAGAACTTGTGGCAATCACAGAGTTCTTAAGAATATGTTCAATCTCCATGATGCGCCCGTCCATCATAGATAATCCCTCGCGCGCTGTGGTATACGCACTATTCTCGGCAAGATCACCCATACTGCGGGCTTTGTGAAGTTTTTCTACCATAAGAGGCCGTTCAACTTCCTTGAGTCTCTTTAGCTCCTCAGTTAATGTTGCCTTTCCTTCTTTTGTTATTTCTATTTTTTGTATTTGCATAATTAAAAGTGTTTACACCGTAAAAATAGTTAATTTTTACGGTGATCCCAACCGAATTCGAATCGGTGTTTGCAGGATGAGAACCTGCCGTCCTAGGCCTCTAGACGATGGGACCTTTCGCATATAATTCTAGCATTCAAGCCCCCCAAACACAAACGCATAAACCATAAAAAACCCCTCCAAATCAGAGGGGTTCTTTATTTAGCTACTAGGTTTTATTTTGCAGGCGCACATTGAGCGGCATTACTTCCTGCGGTTTGAGGGGCGCTGTTTGCCGAAGCATTGCTCGGGGCACCTTCATCTGTCTTTGATAAAGATACAGCCACATCATCTTTAGATATGGTATTTGAACAGTATCCTGGCTTTGTTTTGCTTGCGGCACAGACAACCTCCTTTATTGCATTCGGGTTGCGCCCACCAAAATCAAATTCGGACACAGTCTGCTTGTTATTTGCAAGCAACGTGGGTGAGCTTGATACCGAGAATTTATTAGCAAGATCAAAATCGGCTTGAGCATATTTCAAACCACGTTTCGCATCGGTGGTACAAGCATTCAAGTCTGATACATTAACTCCCGTGGATGCCAGACAATCCTCAGTTTTACCCTCTTGCATATAACAACTGACATATGGCCAGTACTTTTCTTTCTGTTCTTCTCGAATACAGATTTGTTTCAAATTTTCTTGAGCCTCAGTATCTCCATGCATAGCAGTTATTTTTCCATTTTCGACGGCGCCGATGTAGCGTACCAAAAGATTTGAAGCAAGCTCTGGTATTTCCGCGATTGCTTTTTTGAAAGCCCTCTGCATCTGGAGACCGTAAGGGCAGTTTGCAACAACATACGCAGTAATATTAGGTTTTTCTGCCTTTTCAAGAGTGGTTGGAGTTGCGGGTTTGGCACCTGCGGCTGATTTTTGTGCTTTATTCAAATCTTCCACCTTGATACCAGAAGTGAAAAGCATCTTCCCATCTTTTGTAACATATGATGTATATTTTTGACCGGCTACACTTAATTCAAATTCAACAAGACCACTAACCTCTTTAGCACTTAAGACTTCGATTTTTGTGGCAGGATTGTTTACCACTTTCTTGACGAGATCTGGTATCGTCTTTGTTTTCATCGTATTCAAATCTGCCGATCCACCTTTAGAAAGTTTAAGAAACAAAAAAAGTCCAACTAAAACTACAACCACTACAATTGGCAGTAGATTGACCTTGGAAGAGGAAGGCTCCTCAGTATTGATAACCTCAGACACGGGTTTTTGGTGTTTTTCAACTTTTTTCATAATAGATAATTAAATAGTTTTCTTTTGGAAAAGTCAAACCCTTTTTTTATAGTATGAGTTTATTAGCAGAGTGCGATGCCATTTTTCAGTTGCTTGGAGACCTTTATGAGTGCATATTTTGGAGGTGTTTCGGTCGCAAATACCATACCGTTTGACATGCGCCCCATCATCTTTTTTGGTTCCAGGTTTGCAAGAAACAAATATTTATTTCCTGTTAATTGCTCAGGTTTATACAGTTGAGAAATTCCTGAAAGTATTTCGACGACTCCATAATCAAGTCCAAAATCAACTGACAATGCAAGAAGCTTGTTTGATCCTTCGATCGGCGTCACAGTAATAATCTGTCCAACTCTCAAATCAAGTTTTTGAAAATCGGTATAGGTACAGTTTGGTTTTTTCATATAAGGTAAATTATAATAGATGATAGTAGAATATTTTATTGAAATTAAATTCGTCATCCCGAGCGAAGTCGAGGGATCCCTCCACTCGCGTTACTCGGTCGGGATGACAAAAACACATTATGATTCAAGAATTTGTCGATGTTGTTGATGAAAATGGTATCGTCTTTTTTTCTGTTTCAAAAGATGAAGCTCATAAATTAGGACTACTTCATATGACTGTCATTTCTGAGGTGATAAATAGCAAGGGTGAATGGCTATTGGCCAAACAAGCAAGCGACCGGCAAGATGCTGGACAATTTGTGTCGCCCATAGGTGGTCATGTAAAAAGTGGGGAGAGTTTAGAGGACGCTTTGAGGCGTGAAGCTCTGGAGGAGGTGGGGTTAAAAGATTTTAAATTTGAATTTGTAGGAAAGGGAATTTTCAATCGTGAAGTATTGGGCAGAAAGGAAAACCATTATTTTATTATGTATAAAATATTTTCCGATGAGACGCCAACACTTAACAATGAATCAGTCAGCTGTGAAAGGTTTACCGTTGAGCAAATAAAAAAAGAACTGGAAGCAAATCCTCAAAAATTCGGCAACGCGTTTCATTTTGTAGTCAATACTTTCTTCAAAAACATCTAAAATACTGTTGCACGTCATTCCCGCACACCCTCTGTCATTCCCGCGTAGGCGGGAATCCAGACTAGAACCTCAAATTTTGTAATTATAGTTTGGATCCCGGCCTGCGCCGGGATGACGGAAATGAGACAACGAGAGTTATATATTCATTTTCAATTTATAAGGGTCAAGCGCCGATTGAAGCCTCTTCATCCTCTCTGGATTAACAAGGTTAAATTTGATATTGTGCACTATTTTCCAAATGATCGTTCTGAGACGGTAAATATTTATTTTCTCTTCAAGATGGTCAGGTTTTTCCTTCA
>CAYINK010000136.1:0-3151 GCA_964364765.1 uncultured Gammaproteobacteria bacterium | reverse complement strand
TAAATCAGTTATGGAATAGTCATATTGTTTATGAATCATATATAAATCCATAAAATCTCTGCTTCTTGGTTTTTGATATATAGTAAAGAGTTTGTTTACGGCAATATCAAAAATACTATCGATGCTCAATCCATGGCGTATGATCGGCTTTTCTATTTGAGGAAAAGGAAAATAGGTGAATTCAGTTTTAAGCATATAATGTTTGAAATCTAAAAAAAACATGTTGCGATTATAGCTGGTGTTTAGATCAAACGTATGGTATCCAAGTTTATTTTTAACCGTTCGTAAAAAAACAGCAATTTCAGCGGTATTTATTTCTTTCTCAGAAAAAAAATCTAGGTCTTCAGAGTAACGATAAGGAATATAATAGCCTGCTAAGGCCGTGCCGCCGGTAAGGTAAAATTTTGAAGAAAGAAATTTATTTTCACTCAACAAGGTAAGAAATAATTTTTGGGTCTCGGTCAGAATTGATTGTCTTTTCATGTATTTGAGAGGAGAAATCTGAGATATTTCCTCTTTATGGGATCAATATCAATTTTATCTATATTCTCCCTTAAGTCCTTTCTGTTTATTTTTTCTTTTCCCAGACCAAAATTAATCAATTGTTCCAGCCTCCACAGTTTATATTTATATGGGTACAGAGAGAGAAATTGAGTATCAACAGACCAGTTATACATGTGTATATTGTACTCTAAAAATAGATATATAGCATTGCTGTTATAAACTTATTGAAGAATTTTTTCATGGAGCGATATTATTTTGCACTGACGCACGGGAAAAGAGGAAGTGGGGGGGGCTTATCTATAATGATCGTTTATATCTGTAATTTCTGCCTCATCGGATGTAAGAATAACGAAAATAGCCCGATATTTTATATCAATTCTGAAGGAATAGATCTTTAAACGGCCAACAAATCGGGACGCACAGGTTTAACGCGCATAAAAGGAAGATTTGGATAATCCTTTAACTACGCTTTCGATAAACTCTTGGCTGTATTTTCCCGTTTTTGCAAGTTCTAGCTTGATTTCGTTTAATGGGCGCGGGGTGAATGGTACAAACGGCAATTCTTGGGTAAAATATTTTCTTAACAATGTACGTATGAACTCAGAACGGGTGGCAAAGCCCTGTCTCTGGGTTTCGCTGTCGACTTGAACAGCTATTTGATTGGGAAGAGAGATACTAAATGTGGTCATATTATTACATTTTAACAATATTTGTTATATTTTGTCAAGAGGAAAGCCCATTTCACCAAAGCCCATTTCACTCCGGAGGTGATACCATTATTTCTCCCTATTTTATTACCACTTTTAAACGGCCGTTGCAAAGTGGTTAATGTAAAATAGCCTGACAATCTTCGCGGTTGACAAAGGGCTTACTGAAATTTATCTCGCACTGGTGCACTAAAAAATTCATGGAATTTTTCAGTGTAAAGGAGAAGGAAAAGGGGAGGAACTGTCCATGTCATTGCGAGCGATCCCGCTTTGCGGGAGAGCGCGGCAATCTATTCAAGTATTTAGATTGCTTCGTCACTCGCTGTGCTCGTTCCTCGCAATGACATATGATTAGATTTTTTTCACGGAGCGATATTATTTTGCACTGACGCCCGCCTGCCGGCGAGGCAGGGATGAAATCGCGGGAGAAAGGAAAAAGGGAAAGTCCCCATGTCATTGCGAGGAACCCCGCCTCTGGCGGGATAAACTCCGTGACGAAGCAATCTATGTGTTAAGATCGCCACCCTTCGACTTCGCTCAGGGTAAACTTCCTCGCGATGACATGAAGAAGGAGTTCGCAATGACATGAGAAACATTACCCATTTGGATATTTGCAATTTGATTATTTGGTTATTTATACACTTCCCGTCGATGGCCTACGGTGAGGATAATGATACTTTTGCCTTCAAGATCAAAGATAACCCGGTAATCTCCGATTTAGAGTCCAAGTTCTTTTTCAATTTGTTCGAGTGTTTTACCTCCCTTTTCTTTTCTTGCCTTGGCTATTCTGGCTAGGTAGCGAGGAGAAGATAGGGCTTCCATATCTTCTATCATATCTTCCCAGAGATGATTGGGGATAAGCACTCCCAAAGGCTCATCATTTTTGAGCACCCGATAAAAAGAACCTGTTTTTGCGGCCAAGCGGAATAAACGAGTCAGCCCTGCTTGAGCCTTTTGGATATTGGTAAATTTTTCATCACGGATAAGTTGAGTTATCATATTACAGATATATTACATGATTATGTAATGTTTGTCAAATGGAGATACTTTTTTAATTGTTTTTTAATTGTCAAGGGTTACCACTTACCAGACGAAGGTCTTTAATATCGACAAAATCCTTTTTATTAAGAGTGAGGAGGTCTGCTCCATGGACGAGAGCGGTTGCGGCGATCGCAGAATCGGCCAACTCGATAGGTCTTTTGAGGTCGCGGGCAATAATCCCTGCTAACTTGGCAACTTCATAGCTATAAGGAATGATGTTTAGATGTGAAATTATCGTTAGTAATATTTGTTCTTGTTTTTCATTTCGAGTACTCTTGCCTTCATATAATTCTTGAACTGAAATGATAGAAATCGCCAACTTTTCATTGGGATTTTTATTCATCATTTGATAAAAATAGGATGGGGTATCCGACGGTTGACGTAGATGATCAATAACAATATTTGTATCCAAAATTACCATATGTTTTTTCTTTTTTTAGAAGCCGCAAGCTCAATTTTTATCCTTTTTTTCTCTGTTATTTCCCAATCATCTCCCGCCCAAGCCCCCTGAGTCTTTTTAAGAAGATCTAAAAAAGCAGTTTTATTTTCTGATTCACTTTTTCCAACAATTCTTTCAATAGGATATACGACAAAACCATCATCTCTCATAAGAATATTAAGGTTTGTGTTTTGATCGATTCCCAGTTTCTCCCTCACCGTCTTAGGGATGACAAACTGACCTTTTTGATTTACTTGTGCAAAAATTCCTATTTTCATACTAGTACTATTTTACTACTTTTTTAAATCATGTCAAGGTCTCTTTTATATGTTCTTCTCCTTGTTCGTACCATATTTTTGCATCAGGTTTCATACAAGAAAATTATATCACAGAAAAGAAAAAGAGGGGAAAGGTATAAATCAAACATGTTGAAAAATGGAGATAGGTAGGCTGTCACAAT
>CAYINK010000135.1:0-3294 GCA_964364765.1 uncultured Gammaproteobacteria bacterium | reverse complement strand
TCTATTTCTCCGGAATCAGGGAATTATATAAAGGTTTAAAAGAAAAGCCTGATCAGAGAATAAAGGTTCTTGTGGGGCTCAATGTTGATGTCGCAAATTACGGCCTCATTGAAGTTGCCCACCAGGACGACCAATCATCCGATGAAGAGAAAACTTACAAGTTCTTTCTGTCAGTAAAAAAGTCTTTGAATACGGAAAATTTCGACACCGAAGAGTTTTACGAGCAAGTACGGTTTTTCATCCAGTTGATCCGCGACGACAAGTTAATAATCCGCAAAACTTATAATCCCAATCATGCCAAGCTCTATCTGTTTAAACTAGAAGAAGGTCAAGTTGGCCGGAAAAATCTATTTATTACCGGGAGTAGTAATTTAACTAGGGCTGGACTGACAACCCAAGAAGAATTCAACGTGGAAATAAGTGATTTTGGTTTTGAAGAGGCAGAAAAGTATTTTGACACTTTATGGGATGAAGCCGTAAAGATCACCGAACACGCGGAAGCCAAAAGAAAGCTGGTCGAGATCGTTGAAAAAGAAACTCTCATTAAGCAAGTTACTCCTTTTGAGGCCTTCGTTTTGGTCTTAAAAACATATCTTGATTCATATGAGGCGCGTGAAGTTGGACAGTCCTTGGTTAAAATACTGGAAGAAAACGGTTATATCCCTTATCAGTATCAGTTAGACGCGGTCAAACAAGCGCGTGCCATTATTGAAAATAATAACGGCGTGATCATTGCTGATGTCGTCGGTTTGGGCAAGACAATTATCGCCTGTTCGGTTGCCAAAGAGCTTAAAAAACGCGGTATTGTTATTTGTCCCCCCGGTTTGGTCGGGGATAAAAAGAAAGAGTCAGGCTGGAAGAAATACATCGAACAATTTGGACTTTCCAGAGAAGGGTGGGAGGTCTGGTCTCTCGGTGACTTAGAAAATATAACCGACTTTGTGCATAAAACTAAAGATATTGAGGTAATTATTGTTGACGAAGCCCACCGCTTCAGAAATCAGGACACTAAAGATTATGAATACTTAAAGAACATCTGCCGCAATAAAATTGTCATTTTGCTTACCGCAACACCATTCAATAACAGACCAGGTGATATTCTCTCGCTTCTCAAGCTTTTTATCACCCCTAAAAAATCTTCCATTACTCTGGAAAATAATCTGGTAGATAAATTCAGGACCTTTAAAGGAACCTTTGACCGGCTTGGCTACATTAAGAAATATTGGAATTCGCCGAATTCCGCCAAGAAAAGGAAGGCGGAAGGCTATTATCAAGGTTTTTTTGAAAGCAAGACCATTGATCTTAAGAAGATAGCGCAGAGGTCTCATTATCTCGCCAGGCAGATAAGAGATGTCATTGAGCCGGTAACGATCCGCCGCAACCGGCTTGACCTTCAGAATAATCCCTTTTACAAAGGGGAGGTTAAAAATTTATCCAAGATAGCAGACCCAAAAGAATGGTTTTTTGAATTAACCAAAGAACAATCTTTGTTTTACGACAGAGTCATCGGATATTATTTTGGCGACCCGGATGATGGCGGCCAATTCAAAGGCGCGATTTACCGTCCGTTTCAATATGAAATTCAAAAAGAAAAGATCGCTGATGAGAAGCTAACCGAAAAAGAAAACTTTCAATATGTCCAACAGCGCGAGTTGTATGACTTTATGCGCCGTTTGCTGGTCAAGCGATTTGAAAGTTCCTTTGGTTCTTTCCAGCAGAGTATAAAAAATTTTAAGAAGATCACTGAACATTCTCTAAAATTTATTGAAAAAACCGGAGAGTATATTCTCGATAGAGCTCTTCTTGAGAAGATCTATGACCGCGACTTGGATGAAATAGAGGAATATTTAAAGGAATATGCGGAGAGAATAAACAACGGCGAATATCCTAAAAATCATCGACGATATAAGATAAGTGATTTCAGGTACAAAGAGGAATTGCTCAGCGATATTAAGTCCGACCTGAAGCTCTTCGATGAGATTTTGGCCCAGTTAGCAATGTTGGATTTGGTGAAAAATGATCCTAAGACAGCCTGTCTGCTGAAAAACATCAAGAACGAGTTAAAGCAGAAACTTCCTAAAGGTGAGCCGAAAAGAAAGATCGTGATATTTTCCGAATATTTGGATACGGTCAAATATCTTGACCCCATCTTAAGAAAATATCTTGGCGAAAGGATCCTTGTTGTGGCAGGTGACTTTTCGGCCCATAAAATATCACAAATAAACAAGAATTTTGACGCCTCTTATCCGCAGCAGGACAATGATTTTGATATCTTGCTTGGTTCCGACAAGATCTCTGAAGGCTTTAACCTGAATCGCGCTGGGCTCGTCATTAACTATGATATCCCCTGGAATCCGGTGCGCGTCATCCAGCGTGTCGGCCGCATCAACCGTATCAGCAGGAAAGTCTTTAATGAGCTTTATATAATCAATTTCTTCCCTACCGAGAAGGGTGCTGAGCTGGTCAAGTCGCGCGAGGTTGCCAGTAATAAAATGTTTTTGATCCACAGCACGTTAGGCGAAGACGCCAAGATCTTTGATATTGATGAGGAGCCAACCCCCTCCGGCTTATTTACAAGGATCCAGCAGAACCCGGATGCAAAAGACGAAGAAAGTTTTTATACCAAAGCCTTGAAAGAATTCTTAAAGATCAAAAAGGAAAACCCTGAACTTATCGCATCTTTGAAGAATTACCCTCCGCGTATAAAAGTCGCGAAGGAATATACTGAGAACGAACTTTTAGTCTTCATTAAAAAGGGGCGATTATATATCCACTGCCTTCCTTACGGAGGCGACAAAAAAACAGACGTCTATCAAGCTTCCCTTGAAGAAGTGTTCGACAAGATATCATGTCCTCAAGATGAGAAGCCCTTGCCCTTAAGCGATGGCTTTTGGGCGGCCTATAAGGATATAAAAACTTTTAAGGAATACCGCAGTGTGCCTTTGAGTGAGCAAAGTCTTGAGCAAAAAGCCCTGAACAATCTGGATACATTAATTACAAAGTTTCAGGCTGATGAAATAATGCCGCATAAGGATTTTCTGAGGACATTAAAAGAAGACATCCTGGACTATGGGACCCTGTCCGATTACACCTTGCGCCGGATCGCGAATCTGGAAAGTACGAATGAGGCACAACAACGCAAGGCAGTGACAGAAATAAGTTCTTTAAAGAGGGAGCTAGGAGAGGATTATCTGCAGATTGAGAAGGACAAAAAGAAAGATCTATCCAGAGAAATAATTATCGCGATCGAAAATCAAAAGTTATGAGTCGTGAGATCCTGCAAGATATTATAGA
>CAYINK010000134.1:0-3323 GCA_964364765.1 uncultured Gammaproteobacteria bacterium | reverse complement strand
TATAGCTCGACAGACATACTGCTTGATTTGAAACAGAAGGGGATATCTCTGTTTACCCTCACTGATTTTAGTCGTCTTTTTTCACTGACGAACAAAAACTCCCTTTCTAAAAAAGTTCAATCCCTTGAACAAAAGAGATTGATTCGGCGCCTCATAAATGGAAAATATGCCCTTTCAATCTCGGAAGTCAGTGATTTCAAAATTGCTCAATTTATTCTTTCGCCTTCATATATCTCACTTGAGTCGGCCCTTTCATTTTATGGCATCATCACCGGATTCCCTTATGCAATCACCTCTGTCACCACGAAGGCTACAAAAACGTACGTAATTGACAAAAAGGAATTCAGCTTTTCCCACTTTACCCCCGCGCTCTTATGGGGATATGAAAAAAGGGAAGATTTTTTGATCGCCACAAAAGAAAAAGCAATTCTTGATTATTGCTATCTGTCACTCAAAGGGATAAAAGCCCCTCTTGATTTTGAAGAACTCGACACATCCGGACTTGATAAAAAACTGCTGGTTGATTATTCACACCGCTTTGGTGATAAAAGATTATTAAAAATTATTGAAAAACTATGATGACTCAAAGCCAAATCTCAGAGCTTTCACATTATTTCCATATTGACGAGTTCACGATCAGACGAGAATATATACAAATTCTTTTTTTAAACAGCTTATATCAACAGCCTGAGGCAACCCAGATCTATTTTAAAGGGGGGACGGCGTTTCGACTGCTATATCACTTTTCCCGTTTTTCGGAGGATTTGGATTTTACCACGGAATATTCTTACCTAAAAATAAAAAAAATTTTATCAAAAGTTGAAGCGTCACTACAATATGATTTACCCGATTTACATATAATTTTATTGTATAAAGGGACGAAGGGAGCGCGATACCGGATAAAGTATATGGCCCCAGACTTCAAATACCCCTTTGTCATTCGTCTAGATGTGTCATATGGCAAGAGACTCATACCTTCCGAAACATCTGTATTATCTACACGTTTTCCCATTGGTCAACTCCCCATCATAACCCATCTTGCAAAAAAAGAGATGTTTGCGGAAAAAATATGCGCCCTTTACGAGCGGAGCAAAGGCAGAGACTTTTTTGATGCATGGCATTTGCTGAAAAATGGTGAAAAGCCGGACTGGGATTTAGTGGGAAAAAAGTTGC
Organism: uncultured Gammaproteobacteria bacterium; assembly: GCA_964364765.1. Lineage (GTDB taxonomy): Bacteria > Patescibacteriota > Microgenomatia > UBA1406 > GWC2-37-13 > YC2-FULL-38-9. The sequence goes on along the minus strand of CAYINK010000134.1, from coordinate 2,150 downwards.
GAGAAGTTAAAAGCAGTTTCAAACTGAGTTCATTAATAAAAAAAATCTCGTCATTTCCCGAGAAACAATTACAACAAGATCTGGCTCAATTTTTACCCAGAACGCAGAAGAAAGTTATTCCGCTTATCAAAAAGGAATTAATACACCTGCTTACTGAGCTTTCAAAATAGCCTTCACCATACTCATCTCATCCAAATGCTCGAAGTGAAGTAGTTCGTGTGGGGTACCAGAGCGAGGGAGCTTGCGGACACATAAGTGAGTGAATGTAAAAGTTCCAAGTTCCAAATTCCAATTTCCAAACAAGTTCCAATTCTCAATACCCAAACGTTTTGATTTATTTGTAATTTGATTATTGGCTATTGTTTGTTTCTTGGTTATTGATACTTGGGATTTGCTCAAAGCTGATAATACCGCTTCTCCCATTCCTCCACATTCATAATGGTCCTCTGCCACGATGACATGGGGAATTTTTTTGACCAATTTTTGAAGAGTTTCGGCGTCAATTGGTTTCACCGAATAAAGATCCACGACCGTAACGAATATGCCTTTCTCAGCCAGTATTTTTTGAGCTTTTAAGGCCACATGAAGAGTAATTCCCGCCGCGATTATCACTGCTTTTATTTGAGATTTGGAAATTGTCCTTTGTTTGGATATTGGATATTGGTTATTGGAAATTGGCAAATTGTGTACTTTTAATCCTCCAATCGGGAACTCTTCTTTTTCATTATACAGAATGGGTGTCTTTTCCCGGGTGAGACGGATATAAGAAATTTCTTTATGGTGAACCAAACTTTGTGTTAATTTATAGGCAGATACCGCATCTGACGGATACACGACCGTGCTTTTTAATATTGAGCGTATGATAGCAATATCTTCCAACCCCATACCCGATGCTCCATCCATCCCTGTCATGATCCCTGCATATGATCCGGCGATGATCATGTGCGTTTTCGAATACTGAGCCATGCGGATCTGATCGAGGGCTCGGGACACAAAACAGGCAAAGGTCGAGACGTAGGGGATATATCCCTGTTTATTGAAGCCCACGGCGGTTGACACCATATTCTGCTCGGCGATGAACATCTCAAAAAAACGTTCAGGGTATGCCTTTTTAAAGAGATCCGTGTGTGTAGAATTACTGACCTCGGCGTCAAGCACCACAACTTCTTTATGGGTGCCTCCCAGGTCACGTAGGGCCTCCCCGAAGGCTTGTTTGGTGGGGATAAGATCGTGTAACGTGTAACGTGTAGCGTGTAACGTTTTTTCCAATTTGAATAAAACAGTATTTAGTCTGTCATCCCCGTGAAAACGGGGATCCAGGTCGTCTGGATTCCCGCCTACGCGGGAATGACTGATAGACGAAATAAACGGTTTTTTTATTATTCCCCTCACTTTCAAATCCACTTTTCCCAATTCTTTTAATACTTTTGGCAGTTCTTTGACTGCAATTTGTTTGGAATGAAATCCGTTTTTATTTTCCCACATTTTGACGCCTTTACCTTTTATCGTCTTGGCAATGATTACCGTGGGTTTATGTTTTTGTAGAGACGAGGCATGCCTCGTCTCTACGCTATGAAACGCATTATAAACTTCTCTTAAATCATGTCCGTCTTTCACCACGACCGTATTCCATCCAAAAGCAGAAAACCGTTGTTCATACGTCGGTAAGTCCCACTCAAGCATAGTTTCTCCCCGTTGTCCCAATCTATTTACATCAACTATAGCTACGATATTATTTAATTTATAATATGAAGCAATCTGTGCCGCCTCCCAGTTTTGTCCCTCCGAAAGTTCCGAATCACCAAGCAATACAAAAACGCGAGGAATTTGTTTATTTGTTATTTGTTTATTTGAAATTAGTCTCATGCCTAATGCCATCCCCACCGCCATAGATAATCCTTGTCCCAGGCTTCCCGTTGCAACCTCGGTATAGGGGAAACGCAAAGTTGGGTGACCCTCGAGGTGTGATGTTAAGTGGCGTAAAGTTAAAAGTTCTTCGTATTTCAATGCTCCCGCCGCATGATAAAGTGCATATAAAAGGGGAGCCGCGTGACCTTTTGAAAAAATCACTCGGTCATTTTCAATTCGTTTGAAATCATGGATATCCTGAATCAAAAATCCGCCAAAAAATAAGGTAGCCATGAGCTCCA
>CAYINK010000133.1:0-3343 GCA_964364765.1 uncultured Gammaproteobacteria bacterium | reverse complement strand
GTTGGCTTGCCTGAAACAATATAGCCACTTCCGGTTGCAAGCATATCAAATGCAGTCTTTCCGTCGATGATTGGATATATTCCAACTTGCCCTTCTGATTTTTCAAAGAAGTGCATCTGTGCGCCAACAACCTTATATCCCTGATCCCCTATTTGTACCATAGTTACATAGTTTTGGCTGTTATAATATTTTGGGGAAACTATTGGATATTGGTCAATATCCGCGCGGTAAAAATCAACCTCAACCATGTTTGCCCCTTTATTATCTTCCAAAATCGCGGTCTTACTGCTTTCCTTGTCATACTGCATGAAGATTACGTTCATGCGTCCTTTGGCCAGATCGTCCGGATACCTATCAAATGATTTGAGAAAATCAATTGCTTTATTTTCGGCAGATTCTTTATCCGGGGTGCCATTTGTCTCAAATAATTCAGGACTGTTTACGATATCCTGTTCATATTTAAAATTAAAATTAGTTATATCCACCTGTAATTTTCTTTTTTCGTCTTGAAATATTCCTTCTGTTTTTTTGGGTGAAAGGACGTATTCAAGCGAAGCACCCTCAAATCCCAAATTCTTTGCAATGAGGGAAATTTTTTCTTTATATCCAAACCGGAATTTTGTTTCTGGTATCAGGAATACTTTAGCCGCGTCCGTTGCAGTAACCGGTTCCCCCTCAACGGTATCCATGACATAGCTATATTCCGCGCTACTTGATGCTTCCACAAATTCAATCGGCTTCAATTCTTTAAAAATGGGGTTAAGCGTGGATATTTTTGGGGTATTCAATTCTCCAAAAAGAAAGATGAGTTTAAAGGAATAAAACAAGATAAGCATGACTACAAAAAGAAGTATCCCAAAAGGAGCAAGTTTTCGACTGAAATAAGATACCTCGGTGAGGGTCATGTATTTATGATAACAGATTATTATGTTCAATTTCCAATGACCAATATTACCAATATCCAATAACCAATTTCCAATTATCAAGTTCCAATATCCAAATATTTGGTCATTGAGTATTGGACATTGGAGATTGGTCGATTGGTAGTATTGGAGATTGGATTTTGGACATTGTGCTATGTTACAATGAAATTATGGCAAAAATAAGAATAGGTTGGTTCACTTTCACCTGTTGTGAAGATTCCACTATCATCTTTACGGAGCTCTTGAATAAACATTATAAAGAATGGTTTGAACGTTTGGAGTTTGTCCACGCGCGGATACTGCAAAAAGACGATGCAAAAGAAATACAGCAGATGGATGTTGCTTTTGTTGAAGGGGCAATTAGCTCAGACACTCAAGAGGCTAAACTTAAGAAAATCAGAGAAAAGTCCACAACACTTGTGGCAATTGGGGCTTGTGCGGTCACGGGAGCCCCCTCAAATCAGCGGAATTTTTTTAATGAAATGCAAAAAAAAGAGATAAGGGATGTACTTGAGAAGTTTAAGTATAAAGAGAAGGTAATGAAACTATCTGAAGTAGTAAAAGTTGACATTACAGTACCAGGATGCCCCATGAACGAGCAGATCTTTTTAGAAGTTATGGATAAAGTCCTTCATGCACGACAGTAATTTTGACCTTGGTGATATCAATAAAGACTCCTACTCCATTAAATTGGACGAGATATCCAAAATTGAGGGTGCCGCGTCTTTGGAGATAAAAGTGTCAAATGGAAAAGTCGAAGATTTAAAGTTCAGCATCTCTGAATGGAAAAGGTTTTATACCCAAGCCATCCAGGGAAAGCTTGCAACCGCAGTCCCCCCGCTCGTTGCCCGCATCTGTGGTACCTGTTCAAATGCCCATCTTTTGGCATCGCTGGAGGCGGTTGAAAACGCCCTGGCTATAAATGTTTCTGACCAAACGCTGTTGCTTCGTAAGCTTATCTTTCACGGGCTCATTATTCGTGATCACGCTCTTCATTTGTATATCTTTGCTCTTCCTGATGTTTTTAAAAAAAATTCCATTCTTGACTTTGATATGAACGATCCCATACAACATGAGTTTCTCGATGATGCATTTGCGGTCAAGGAAGTAGGGAATCAATTATCTATAGTTGTAGGAGGAAGATCGGTGCATGCCCCCTATCCGACGGTCGGAGGATTCTTAAAACTTCCCAAACTGGATGAAATAAAAAATCTCGTTACCAATCTTAAAGCCATCCGCCCTAAGGTTCTTAAGTTGATTGATTTATTTGCACATACTTCTTTTTCTCATGAGGTCCAAGCTCCTTTTGTCTTTACTTCACTCGTCTCAAATGACTTTTCCTACCTTGAAGGCACCATCCAAACATCCCGTGGAGATATTATAAATGAAAAAGAATTCGGCAATCATTTGAACTCGGTTATCATTCCTTACTCTCAAGCACGGGGGTTTTCCTATGACGGACAGCTCATGATGGTTGGTGCAATAGCTCGTTTGACGCTAGGAAAACAGTACTTACATCCGAAAACAACCGAATCTGTCAAAGATCTCTTAAATCTTTTCCCCACAAAAAATCTGTTTTACAATAATTTAGCTCAAGCTATTGAAATACTCCACTCCATTGATCAATCCATTGAAGTAGTTGAGAATCTACAATCGATCCAGCCAGAGACCCCTGTAAAGGGAGCTATGAGGGAGTCAACCGGAGTGGGAGTAATTGAAGCACCCCGTGGCACGCTTTACTACAAACTTGAAATAGATGAAAAAGGAATAGTAAAAAGAGGAGAAATAGTTGTCCCCACCGGCCAAAATCAAGTGATCATGGAGCGGGCAATCCGCGAGATTGTGGAGGACCTTCTAAGTAAAAATGCGGTACAGGAAAAGATAATATATGAAGTGGAAAAATTTATCCGCGCCTTTGATCCGTGTATGTCTTGCGCCTCTCACTTCCTGAAGGTAAAATGGCACTAGATATTATCACAAGGCTCCACTTTTAACCTACGAGGTTAAAAGTTGGGCGTCAATAAGCTCTGAAACATCATTAAATAAGACTTTTTTATTATTACTTGTAGGAGGAATTCCAATAATTTTCACTATATTAATTTTCTCCATCTTTTTTAAAAGCAGTAAATGGAGGAGAAGGTCATAGTCATGAGGAGAAATAGGGCTTTTCTCAATCTTTGCTAAATCAGAATAATCCAAAAGAGTAACTTCTGATATTCCCTTCACCGTATCAAGAATAATCAAGTCTCGCTCTCCCTCGGGGGGGAAATTTTCATTGGGATCTACCACTATGAAATGAATATCTGGAAATTGTTTTTGCAATTGAGGAAGCATACTCAAAGGTAGTGAGTCTTCTTTAACTAATGGATTCCCAAAAACGTATATTTTCATATTGCCGTCATCCCGACGAAAATCGAGAT
>CAYINK010000132.1:0-3358 GCA_964364765.1 uncultured Gammaproteobacteria bacterium | reverse complement strand
TAATATCCATGAAAAGTTCATCCGCAAGGGTTAGGGCAAAATCCCCCGCCAATATTCCCATTTCTATACCATGTTTGGTATGTATAGTTGGATTACCTCTTCGAAGTCTTGCATTATCAATTATGTCATCATGAATGAGGGCAAATGCATGAAAGAGTTCAAAAGTAAATGAAAATTTTAAAGGATCTATGTTTCTTTCCTTATGGAAACTTTCGTATGCAAAATAAAAAAGTGCAGGTCGAAATCTTTTACCCCCATAATCTATAAATTCTTTAATGCAGGTAGCCATCTCTCCACCATGAGAGTCGATTTTATTTAGGGCTTTAATCTTTGAATCCAGGTATGAAGATAGGGCGGGATTAAATTGTTTTTTAAATGCGTCTAGACGTCTCATTTTCCAAATCTCCGTTTACGCTCCCCATATTCTTTAATCGCTTCCTCCAGTTTGGCTGGTCCAAAATCCGGAAACATGAGGGGGGAAAAATAATATTCACTATATGCAGATTGCCAACTCATGAATCCGGATAATCGCGCTTCTCCGCTTGTTCTAATAATTATATCCGGCTCAGGTTGAGGTAAGTCCTTTGTGTCAAGATATTTATTAATATCTGTTTCTTGTAGATTGGTTATTGATAACTGATTATTGGCTATTTTTTGTACCGCTCTTATAATCTCATCTCTCCCTCCATAATCTAGGGCAACTACAAAATAATAATCTGAAAAATGTTTTGTTTCTTCCTCAGCTTGGATAATTTTTTTTCTCAGACCTTCGGGGATCCGATCTTTTCTTCCCATGTGGATGATACGAGTTTTTTCCTGAATTGCCTCTTTCCGCTCCCGGTCAATGAATGTATCAAATAGGCTCATGAGATAACCTGTTTCTTTAACCGTTCGCTTCCAATTCTCTGTTGAAAATACCCAAAAGGTGATGATTTTAACTCCAAGGGCTTTTGCTCTTTTAGAAAGTTGTTTCACGTTCTCAGCGCCTCTCCGATGACCCTCAAATGTGGGGAGGCCTCGTTCTTTTGCCCATCTTCGGTTACCGTCTGCAAGAATTGCAATATGAACGGGTACTTTCATCTCATTCATATAATAATTATATCAAGTCAGACCCGCCCGTGCTTGACAGATATGAGTAATTTATATATATATCCATCTTATTCTGGTTTTCAACCCGGAGGGTTGATAAAGCAGATTAGATGGATGGATACTGAAAAAACAAGTTTACATATCAGAGTTTTTTTAGTATAGTTGAGAGTATGGACGTATATGGCGTGAATTTTGCTGATCCAAACAACAATCCCGTTGCTAAGATCTCTTCTTTGGGGTCAATCTTGAACATTCTTATTCCCTTTATGACGGTCGGGGCAGGTCTTATTTTTCTCATGATGCTTATCACCGGATCATTCATGTATATTACAAGTGGGGATAATCCCGAAGGAGTAAAAAAAGCCCAGGCGACCATGTTTTCTGCAGTTACCGGGTTGGTAATTGTCATATCTGCCTACTTGGTAGCAAAACTTATAGGTTGGTTTTTTAAAATTGATTTACCTATATGAGACTACTCTCTGCAAATACCGTACAAGATATCTTTGGCACGGTAAATAAACCCCCCGGAAGTGAATTTGTGGGGAATGACCCCGTACAAGGTTTGGGGAATTTGATTGCATTTTTTATTCAAATTGTATTATTTATCGGAGGTTTAGCGGCTCTTCTGTATTTATTATGGGGAGCGTTTGATTGGATAAACTCATCGGGTGAAAAGGAGAAGCTAGTCAAAGCACAAAATAAGATGATGAATGCGGTCATCGGGCTTATTCTTATGGTTGCGGCCTTTACCATCTTCTCATTTGTAATGGGTACAGTGCTCGGAGGAAAATTCGGAATAGGCGGAGACTTTAAGATTACTCTTCCCCAAATTGGTCCCTGATGACTTTTAAAAAAGATGCTCTTCCGTCAAAACTGTTCCATGTGATGGATAGCTAATAATTATTTTTTTTATCTCTTGAACTGCCTTTAATTTTTCTTCAAGACTCGATACATCTTTTTTTTCGCAGATTAAATGGATATCCTGACCGGTGTTAACGGTAAAATATACAGGCAATCCTTCACTTCTCCATTTTTTAACCAACTTCATCATGCGGATCGTTGCGGGAAGCCAATAGATGAGCGAGGGCTGAGAGGTGAGCATGATGGCGTGTAGCTCAAGAGCTTCGCTTTCAACCAGTTCTCCAAATGACTTAAAATCTTTTTCCTGAATGTATTTTTTACACTGTATTATTTTTTCTGATATAAGATTTAAACGGGTTGACATGAAAGGACTTGTCCCAACCAGTTGTTGTCCCTCGCTCGATAATACATCTTTTTTTTCATCACTAACAACCACTACTATATCGGCAATATCCCAATAATCTGATGGAAAAATAGATTCCGCATAAGACGTATCACTTGTATCTCCATCAACCCACTCAACAAACCCGTCGGGGATGGATCGGCAAGCTGAGCCCGAACCTTGACGTGCAAGTATGGACAATTCTTTTGTATTTAATGCTAATCCTGCGGCGGCACATCCGGCAACGGTCAAGGCGGCAAAGCCGGAGGCAGATGACGATAAACCGGTTGCAGAGGGAAAATTATTATGTGATACAACTTTTGCTTTCTCGGAAATATGCGCAAGATTTCTGATACGATCAAGGTGCTTGATAACTCTCAACGATTCTTTTTCGTTATTTACACCGTTAATGGTGACTTCATTTTTGTGATATTTTTTATCAAACTCAACGGTAGTGGTTGTTGATAGACCACTTAAATTCATTGATATGCTTCCATTCGTCGGCAGTCTTAAAACCTCATCTTTTCTCCCCCAATATTTTATAAATGCAATGTTTGTTGGAGCTATTGCTGTTCTTTTCATATCCAACCAAGAACTTCTAAACTACTTAAACAATAAGAAGTCATTTGATCTATGATTGCTAAAATTTGTGATTTGTTGAAATAATATACCCCTTCAACTTCATTACTATCAATAGTAAATCCGCCATTATATATTCCTTTAAAAAGGGTATCCATTTCTCTCTCTTTTTCAAATTCAATTAATCTTTTTGAAATAAGCTCAAGTTTTATGTTTTTGACTCCAACTTCCTCCTTCAATTCACGTATGACTGCCTGAAGATATGATTCACCTTTTGATACATGGCCGGATGCAGTTAATGTATATAACCCCGCGTAGTGGTCTTTTGTTTGACTTCTTTTTTGAAAAGCGATTTCTCCTTTTAAATTAAACAGGGCTACCCCCACACCGCGTTGTATTAAATTTTTATCATGATGGCATTCATACCGTGTCTTATAACCCACTATC
>CAYINK010000131.1:0-3386 GCA_964364765.1 uncultured Gammaproteobacteria bacterium | reverse complement strand
TATTCAGAATCAAAGAAAAAAATAGTACCGGCTGGTATCACACTTCAAATATTGACACTGTTCAATATAACATCACGCCCCTTTATACTTTTGGACTACCCGTTATCGTAAACTCAAAAAATAAAACATATCAATTCGAAGTTGCTATTCTCGATTATGTACCGGGAGAATCATCTTTGGAGTTAAGTAAACAGGCGCCGCTCATCACTTTGCGGTACATATTCCCATGGAAAGTATTATTCACGAGCAAAGAAGTCCTGTTTGAATTTCTCTCGCAAAAGATTTCATATCAATTACAGAATCCCTATGCTCCTTGGGTATTTCTTGCCTATCTTCTTCCCTTGGTAGGATATTTGTTTTATATCAGTATTCTCCATAAATATATTCCTTTTACTTTACAGGTCAGGCCTTTTTTGCTAATTACCCTCCTCGGGGTAGCCTTTGATATGTTTATATTGCGGAATAACTACAACGCACTTGCCCTTATCCTTGGTGTAGTCTGGGTATTTGGGATTATCACCCATAAAGTAAAGCCGCAGACGTCAGTTCTCATCGCTTTGATATTATTGATCTGGTGCCCTTTTTTTCTTATAGCTCATATGGAGTGGGTAGCGGAGAAAGTGGCTAATTGGGTATTTATATTGACCGCAATTGGTTTCTTTCAGTATTTATTACAGACATTTACTCATCATGCAAACTTCAATAAATGATAATAGCGATGTGTATTATAAAGGACTCTACTGGAATGATGTTCCTGAGGTATATAAGTACATGTGTAAGAACTTCACGGGAGATGAAAATAAATGGTGGGTTGAGGATTTTAAGGAGCGTTATGCTAAAAAACCATTTGAACATGGATTATTCATCAATTGCGGCAACGGAAGGATGGAGCGGGAATTTATTGATAAAAGTATTGTAAAAAGCGTTGATGCATTTGATTACTCTGAGGTTCTAATCCAAGAGGCTAAATCCAAACGACTCAAGCGCGATATTGCATATTTTAAAGCAGATGCTAATAGAATTGAACTTCCCCTAGGCAGATATGATCTGATCGTAAACGTAGCAGGTCTTCACCACGTGCAATATATAAATAAATTTATACATGAGTTAGGGAAATCATTGAAAGAAGATGGAATGATGGTTAACTTTGATTATATTGGGCCACATAGAAATCAATACTCCCACACTCAATGGAAGCTCGTAAATAAAATAAATAGTGAGCTTCCCTCCTCAATTCGACATGATAAACTGTTGTATCCCTCAGTTCCTGTGATGTTTCAGGAGGACCCCACAGAAGCAATTCATTCTGACTTAATTATGGAGTCTATTGGAAGGTATTTCACAATAGTTGAAAGACACGATACGGGAGGCGGCATCGCATATCTGCTTCTCACGCATAATCTAAAAGTAAAAAATAAAGGAGTTCTACCTGAGATTAAAAAAATACTTCACTACGATAAGCAATATTCTGGTCAAAAAATAGTTCCGCCATTATTTTCATACTTTATTGCAAAACCTAGCCATAAGTTACTTTCTGATACACGCTTATTTTCAGGCTTTCAGAATAAGGAGAATGAACGTGAAGAATGGGCAAATCGTTGGGGAGGAGTGTATAGGATGGAAGACTACTTTAATCTCATATTCTATATGTTAAAAAAGTGGGTGAAAAAAATAGTAAAATAGAGTATATGTTGATTCCCTTCTGTTCCATCATCATCCTCAACTATAACGGAGAGAGGTTCATAAAAAAAACCCTTGAGTCTATCCTTGCCCTCGATTATCCAAAGAGTGATTATGAAATCATAGTCGTCGACAACGCCTCAAAAGACAAAAGTAAGAAAATAATTGAAAATTATATAGATTCCGGGTCGGGGCCCGGAATGACAAATCCTGGAAATGTCATCCCGGCGAAGGCCGGGATCCAGGCTAAGATTACAACTATTTTTCTTAAAAATAATTTAGGATTTTCTGGAGGAAATAACAGTGGGATAAAAACAGCAAAAGGAAAATATATTTTACTTCTAAATAACGACTGCGTTGTCGATAAAAATTGGTTGAAAGAATTGGTTGCAGTTGCAGAAAAAGACAAGAGCATATTTGCAGTAAATTCAAAGATATATTTAGGGAATACAAACAAAATCCAAAACGCGGGTATACGAATCTTCCCTAACGGCTACGCTCAGGATATAGGTGCTATTCCAAATAATAAGATACAGGATTATGAGGAAGATTCCGGTCAGTACGATATTGAAAAAGAGATTCCTGCCGCATGTGGCGCGGCTGTTCTATATCGTAAATCAATACTGGATAAAATTGGTTTCTTAGATGAGTCTTTTTTTCTTTACTATGAAGATGTAGAGATATCAGAGAGAGCCAAAAAACATGGTTATAAGATTATATATGCGCCCAATGCAGTAGTCCACCATCTTCATGCCGCCTCATCCGGGGAATGGTCACCCTTCTTCATCTATCATAGCGAAAAGGGGAGACTTCTCCATATGATCTATCATTTTCCACTCCCTATTTTTTTAAAAGAATACTTAAGGTTCTTTTTTAAATCAATATTACGTTTGGGATATGGAGTGAAACACCCAAAACGCTTTTCACAGCAACTGCAATATATAAAAGTATCAGTATATTTTGTCGTCAATATTCCTTTATTGCTAATAAAAAAAGCATTGTCATCCCCGTGAAGACGGGGATCCAGTCTAAAATTACAAAATTGAAATTATAGCTTAGATTCCCGCCTCCGCGGGAATGACAAAATAAAATCTATGAAAACCGCAATTATCTATGATAAATGGCTCTCCGGCATGGGCGGGGGAGAAGTAGTTGCCTGCAATATGGCACGAGTACTGAAAGATGAAGGCTACCAAGTAATATTTGCGTGTAGCAAAATTGTTTCGACGCAAGAGATAAAAAATAAACTTGGAATAGATTTATCAGATATAACTTTTAAAGAAATTTCAAATGAACAAGGCTTTACACAAACTGCTGTCGACTTATTCATAAATATTTCCTTTATGGACTACACCTATGGTTTTGCAAAGAAAAATATCTATTACGTCCATTTTCCGTCTGTCATCCGCTCTGGATTGTTTAATTATGTTCTCCTTTTTTTTCAAAAAACCAATCTTCATTTTCTCTTGCCCAATGCGTTGAAAGAACGCATCAATGACCGTCTCCGCGCAGGTATCTATCCTGATATGAAAAAGAGGCTCAATTCCTATGATACATTCATCACCCACTCAAAATATGTGAAAAAATGGGTCAAGAAATTGTGGCTCAAAGACGCCCAAGTTCTTTATCCCCCAGTTTCTCTCATTGACGCTAAAACCGAGGCGGTTAAGGAGACCGAAGGTCGGGGAACCGCGTCGGTTAATGGG